>NZ_CP114285.2:3015152-3316668 GCF_027111255.2 Flavobacterium flavigenum
CTTCCGCCCTGAGCTAGAATTGCATCAATAGTTGGTTTTGCAGCTTCGATACGTGTTGCATCTGTTACATTGAAGTTTTCATCCAAAGGCACATTAAAATCAACACGGATTATTGCTTTTTTATTTTTAAAATCGAAATCGTTTAGAGTTTTCATTTGATAATTATTTTATGGTTTTTTTGAAAGAAAAACAAATATAGAACTTTTAAGGTTCTTATAAATTGGGATAAACTAAAAAACCAATAATTTAAAGAACGAAATCGTTATAATTTCACAAATAAATTTCTTTATTAAATATTAAACACAAATTTTGCAATGAATTAAGTTATTCTTAGAGAGAAAAAAAGCCTTTTTTATCAACTATCAGGATAAAAAAGGCGAAAACAAGATGTGGTTTTTTTGTTTTTGAAAATAATAACGATTTATTCTTTTTGAATATAACAGATAGACAGATGTGGCTGTACCGGAAACATAATCGTTTCATATTCGTTCCTGTTTTCAGTATTTTTAGAGACTATATAATTACCTTCTATAATACCGAAATAACTTAATAGCGGAGAGTAAAATGTAATTCCGATTTTGTGTTTTGAATGATCGGTAATGTCACTGTTTACAATATCCAGCTGATAATTGATAAACGGAAAATACTGATTTCCCGATACATCCGGAACCCTGTAGAAATTACCTTTTAATTGTTGAACATATCCATCAGCCGCAATTCCGACCAAAAAATGCAATTGGGCCGCCTTTTCATTTTCAGACAATAATTCCCTGAAAGTATTTTTTGGATTTTCTACTGAATTAAATTGCTGGCTTTGCATTTTATATTCCTTAAAAGTATCTTCAAAAACATATTTGTCCCAGATTATTGTAGAAGAACTATCAATTAGTATGCGATAGGCCAGCCTTATTTTTGATATTTTCATAAGTTTTTGTCGTTTATTTTAAAGCAACTTCGAATAGCAATAAAACGGCATTTTCAGACAATGCTTCCCATTCTATTACTTCTGTGCTTTTTATACTCAAACCGTCCTTAGCTTCTAAAAGCCGGTCTTCGACTTCAAAAGCGCCGTTAACTACAAAAACGAAAACACCATTTTTAAGATTCTTTAAAGTATAAAATCCTTCTTTTCTTCCATCGTAAACTCCAATAAAACATGCCGTTTCCTGAATATGAAACAACCGGATTAATTTATTTCTAATGGTTAGATCGATTTCAGAATTTTGAAAATAATTTCTAAAAGACTCTGTTTCCTTTTGAAAATGAATGATAAGAAAACTTACGTTCTCACTTTCGTAAGGATTGAAAATTTCCAAAGTCATTTCATCTACAGCAGCTATTATCTTAACTTGTTCAACTCTTAAAAATTCAGTATTTCCCAGATTGTTTTTACATTCAATTCCACCAAATAAAGGCAAAATAATCACATTTGTATTTGCCTTTATAATTCTGGAAATACAATGTTGCGGAGCCAGTATTTCCTCATTCAAAATCTGTAATGAACCAAATGGTGTTCTGGACAAATCCTGGTACTGATCAAAATTAAAGGTTGCAAAACAGTTGTATTTTGCTGATTTGAAAACGCCTCTAGTTTCTGATTTATATATCTGGGCTGAAATCTGCTTAATCATTTTAAACGGTATTTACATGTTTTTAACCCGCAACATTAATGGTATGTTTTAAAACAAAACCTTCGGCAATGCTTCCTGTAACGGTTGCCAATTCATTCGTAAAACCATCAGAAAACACATTGTCAGAAGCATTATAGGTATATCCGGATAGTCCTTTCGTGTAACCATTCGCACTGGAAGCATTAACCAAAGCAACAGCACTTCCGGAACCTTCGGGAAAAGCAATTTGTGTAACTAACAATGAAGTTCCGCTTGAGTTGTAAATATGAACATGTATGTGTGTTGCCCTGCCGGAATACCAGCCTGGAAATATGGATGTAAATGTCACTAATCCATTATCATCTGTGGTTTGCCTTCCTCTTAAAAAATGTGCTGTTGTGTAATTGACAGACTGCATTTGAGTTCCGCCATATTCTGAATAATAACCATCTTTATCGCAATGCCAAATATCAACAATTGCTCCTTTTAAAGCCGCGCAACTTGCTTTTGTATTTTTTATGGTAATATTAATTGTAAAAGCAACTCCTGTTCTGTCCATAACAATATTTGATTTTACCAGAGAAGAGGGGCTAATCGTCGGGAACGGACCTGCTGTTTCAGACGGAGTAACAGAGCAATCTCCAGAAGAACTTGAGCCGGAACCTGTGTCAGTTGCCGTATCTGTATCAGTCGATGTCTCTTCAGAAGAATACTCATCTTTGCTGCATGCGTTTATAACTGGAATAGCCAAAGAACTAATTCCTACTAAACCTAAACCTCTTAAAAAATCTTTTCTGTTCATAATTTTCCGTTTTTAATATTTATCAATCAAATGATTAACAGTAATTTTTAAGTAAAATTATTCGAAATTATGGTGGTGAAAAAAGTTTGAGGTATTCCACAAGAATTATGAGGTAAACGAAGAAGAAAAATAAATTTGTAGTATAATTATTTCAATTAAGGATTCTTTATTTTTGATTAAGGATTTCAAAAAATGCAGCTTCATAACTTGTACTTATAGGAATTTCTGCCTCATGGATATGAATCATTTTATTTCTAATTTTTTCAATTTTAGAAATCGGAATAATAAATGACCGATGTACACGGATAAATTCGGTAGAAGGCAATTTTTGAAGTAGGACTTTCAAAGTCATTCTGGCCACAACAGTCTTTTGGTTCTGAATATGAATTTTAAGATAATCATCTAAACCTTCGATATATAAAATATCTGAAAAGAGAATCTTGATAAGGCTATAATCAGCACGTATGAAAAGATATTGCTGTTCCAGATTCTGATTTTGAGTTTTCCAGTGCTGAAGTGCTTTTTCTGCAGCCTGCTGAAACCTGGAAAAAGAAATAGGCTTTAAAAGATAATCTGTGGCACTTAACGTGAAACCTTCTACAGCAAATTCAGAATAGGCTGTAGTAAAAATAACCATTGTTTTATGCGGCAGTTTTTTATAAAAATCCAATCCGGAAATAGAAGGCATATTGATATCTAAAAACAACAAGTCGACAGGATATTTTTTAAGATATTTAAAAGCTTCATCAGATTTTGTAAATGTTTTTTGCAAATCGATATACTCAACTTCAGCGCACAGACTTTGCAAAATTTCTAATGCCAGAGGTTCATCGTCTAATGCTATTGCTTTTATCATCCTACTTCAATACTTAAATTTACAATATACTTTTCGTTAGTATCTTCTATTTTTAACTGATGTTTATTTGGATACAATAACGCAAGTCTTTCAATTGTATTTTGCAGTCCAATTCCACTATCTGATTGAATCGAAAATGTCTTTTTATTGGACACCATCAATGTCAATTCTTTTTCATGAATATCAATATAAATACAAATTTCAGAAGTCTGATCCGGATTTACACCATGTTTGAAAGCATTTTCTATGAAAGAAATTAAAATAAGCGGTGTAATTGCCTTTCCAAATGGGGTTCCGTTTAGCTGGTAATCTACATCTACAGTATTGCCTAAACGTGTTTTTTGTAATGAAATAAAATTACTGATATAATTGATTTCTTTGCTCAAATCGATTACTTCATCATTGGCATTGGTAATAATATAGCGCATGAGCTCAGATAACTGTATCACGGCATCGGGAGTTTTATCATCTTTTTTTAAAGCAAGAGCATAAATACTATTGAGTGTATTAAATAAAAAATGCGGATTGATCTGCGCTTTTAAAAAAGCCAACTCTGACTTCATTTTTTCTTTTTCTACATTTTGCAGCCTTCCGGAAATAGCAAATAACAAACTTGAAATTACACCAAGCAAATATACCAGAGCTGTATGTCCGTACTGAGTTGGCGGTCCGCCCATTGTATCGAAAGACATCGGTCCCGGATGCATGTTTCGAAAATCAGGAGGCGGTTTCATTTCTTCATTAAAAGGTCCGGGATGATGTAAAAAGGGTTTTGTATGATCCCTAAAATCTAAAAAATTGTGATCCGGGTGATCTAAAAATCCTGAAATCCACACAAAAAATAAAAGAAAACAAGTTATCATTATAAAATATAATAATTGCTTGTTTTGAAAGTAATATTGTGGAATTAAATAATAATAGTTAAAATAAAAGAAACACAATAAACTAAAATAAATAAAAAAATAAATCCGATCGTGTACATTTGAGTACAGATTGGGCCAGGCAAAAATTGTTTTGACTGATGTAAATGCATAAGGCAAAAATAAAAAAGCAAGACACAAACCTACATGCAGGACATAAAACGAAAGTTTAGTTTTCATATATGTAAAAGTTGTTTTTTAACTGTCATATATGGTAATGTCATTATTTCTATTGGAATTGCTAAACTTGTAAATGACGATTTCATAAATCGAATTGATTTATTCAAATTTAATGATCCTGATGGTTTATATCAAATTATTGAGGTGAAACCATGTAATCTTGCGATTTTTTATAAATAATTACTAAAAAAGGCTTTAAAACTATTTTGTTCTAAAGCCTTTCTTTATAATTAATCATGAACCGGACTATCCGTACAAGGACAACTGCTTAATGCCTGAAGGAAATCAAATCCAAGCGTGACAACATGGGTTCCTGAGTTGTAATATCCTAAATCGTTAAACATTACCTGATAGGAATATGCAAAATAAATTTTAGACTTCATGAAACCTGCCATTGGTCCCAATGATAAAGGTTTTGGAAACTGATCGTTCAGCATACGATACGAAACTCCTATCCAGTAATATTCTTCATAGCGATTATAACGTCTGTATTTAAAATTGATATCTGTTGCAGAACGTTTATCACTAGCAAAATACTGATAAAATATTGATGGTTCATATTCGATACGATTGTTTTCTGAATCTCTAAATGTAAACCCTGTATATACCTGATAATTAGATAGTAAATCTGGTTCTACACCTCTAAATTTATTAGTGTTTTTCTTCAGAACGTTATTCGCATTAAAACTCAAATAGAAGTTTTTATTACGATATAATGCACTGATGTCAAAGTTATTATTTGCAGTATAGCGATCATTTGTAATGGAAGGATCTAAAACAGGATGTTCGATATCAGTACTAAATTCATCTGTATCAATCCTAAAACTATTAAAGTTATAGGAAATACCGAAAGACATATACTGCTTAGAATAATAGTCCAAAATAATATGATGGGCAAATGAAACTTTGGCTCCTGTCTGTCTCGTATAACCATTTTTATCGTTGTAAACTGAAATACCAACTCCTGAACGATCCAAAAGCCTGAAATCGACATAAGCAGACTGATTATCTGGTGCGTCTTTTATTCCGACCCACTGAGTTAATCCGTTAACCCTGATTCTAACGTTATCCCCAATACCTGCATAGGCTGGTGAAATTACAAAAGGATTATCTGCTAAATACTGCGTAAACACCGGTAGGTTTAACTCCTGGCTGTAACCTGATGTTACAGCTAGGAGTACTAAGGATACTATTAATTTTTTCATTGTAATAATTTTTTTAGATAACATCACAGGGGCTGTTATTTTGTTATCTGTATAGTGTGAAATGTCCAACAAACTCTCTATCATCTTTCTTGTCATTTAGTTTAAGAACATACCAGTAATCACCTGTTGGTAACTCCTCGCCATTGTATTTACCATTCCATTTCTGACCGTAACGATATTTTGCAATCTCACGACCGTATCTGTCGAAGATAGAGAACTCAAGGTTGTTGTAAATATTCGTACAACCAGGACCCCATTCGTCATAAAGACCGTCGCCGTTTGGCGTAAAGTAATTCGGGATACAAACATCAACATACTCAATATAGTGGTCTTCGAAGTCTGTACAACCATTTTTGTCTCTTACAGTAATTCTATAAGTTCCTGTTTTGTAAATAGTAAATTTATTTTCAGAACTAAAGTTTTCACCGTCGATACTATATTGGTATTCTCCACCACCACCTACAGCAGTTGCAGTAAGTACATTCCAAACTCCTTTTTCATCCGTTACAGTAATGTCTAATTTAGCAACAGCTTTAATTTCAAAGTTTGTGTATGCCTCACATCCATTAGTATGTCTTACTCTTACTGAGTATTTACCCGGAGCAAGATTTGTAAAGATGTCACTTTGCTGGATTGTTGCTCCTCCGTCAATACTATAATCAATTTGGCTATGATCATCATAACCCGGATCAATTTTAACCATGTTAGCGTTTGCATTATTCACACAATCATAACTTACGATATTCGTTGGGTTAAGTTCAACGCCTTCCGGTATCATAATATCAACTCTATTTACACATGTGGAATTTTTACCATCTTTAATATAAACAGTGTGATTTCCTCCTGCTAAACCTGTGAAAGAATGTTGAACACCTGTAAGATTGTCATAAGTGCCACCTATAACAATATAAGGACCATCTTTACTATCTAAACTAAAACTATATGGAGCTACTGCACCTTTTATTTCAATATCGAAAGCACCGTTTTTATCTCCTTTACATTGTTCAGGCTGGATACTGTTAGCAATAAGTTCCGAATATAAAGGGGTTGGCTCTTCAATTTTGAAATTGATTGTATGGCTACATCCTGCTGGCAGATCAACAACGATTACACTATAATCTCCAGGCTCTAAATTACTAATTACATTCTTATCATCAAATCTATCAAAATTAGGAGAAATTGCATACATAACAGTTCCAGTTGCTCCAGTTGGCGTAATAACAATCTTTCCATCTTTATTACCATTACAAGTGACGTCTGTAACAACATATGTACTTGCAAAATTATCAGTTGGTTCTGTAATTGAAATAACAGCTGAATCTTCTTGGCAATCATCGCTAACAACATGAACTGTATAATCTCCTGCAGGCAGATAATCGAAATTACCATCTGCTTTTGGACCCTGAACAACAGTTCCTACACTATTTAATAAAGTGTAAACATAATTACCTAAACCACCTGTTGCTGTTGCTACAATTACACCTGTTGCATCACCTTTACAGTTGATAACAGCATTTTGAACATCAATGTCGATATCAAGTTCAGGGAATTCTTGAACCTTAATACCATTTGAAACAAAACTTACACATCCATTAGCATCTTTTACATAGTATTTATAATCACCAGGGGCAACATTGAAAGTATGTGAACCTGAAGCTGGCAATGTAATAACTCCTGTAGCAAAACTAGGATCTGCACTATATGTATAAGGAGCTGTTCCTCCTGTTACGCTTAAAGTCAAACTATCTTGCGTTAAACAAGTTGCATTACCTGAATGTACTAACAATGGCGTAACAATAGTTGGCTCTGTGATTGTGATTTCAGCAGAAGTATTGCTACAAGTATATCCATCAATAACTGTTATGCTATAAGTTCCTGCACCTAATCCTGAGAAGCTTGGTGAATTTTGCGGACCTGAAGAAATTACTCCAGTAGCCGTAATTATATTCAAAGTATATGAATAGTTACTTCCCTGACCTCCTGTTACATTAGTTGCTGTAATTGTAGCAGTAGTAGCTCCGTAACATGGTACGATAGTCATATCCGGAACAGCAGTTACAGTTATTAGTTGTGGAATCACCAATTGTACAGTACGGCTATTAATACAACCTTTAGTATCTCTTACGCTTACAGTATATGTTTCAGCTGTCAGATTAGGGAACTCAGCAATTGCAGACCAGTCAGAAATAATAGTACCATTACTATTTTCTAATTTATACTCGTATCCTCCTGCCCATCCGCCAGTTGCAGATACTACAATTCTTCCGTCATTATTACCTGGGATACAAGTAATAGCATCATGCGTTTCTGCAATTTGCAGCGGTGCATCAGGCTGTCCAATTGTGAATGTAGCTGGCACTGTACAGAATGGACTGTCAATTAATGTTGCTGAAACAGTATATTCACCCGCTGACAGATTTGTTAAAGACAGTGGTCCTGCTGTTGCAGAAGTTCCTGAACGTACTACTGCTCCCAATAATGATACTGTATAATTGAATCTTCCAGCTTCATCAGGGTTACCAATATTGTCTATTAAAGTAATCGTTACCGCGCCATCATTCGAACCATAACAAACGATATCACTATCTTTTACAACATTTAAGTCGAAAGTATTTGGTTGATTAACATAATGAGCTTTTTGAATACTACATCCTGTTGCCGGATTTAATGCTGTAATGATATAGTCTCCAACTGCTAAACCAGTAAAATTACCTGTTGTATTAGGAGCGAATGTAATAACACCACTAACATCTGTTAAAGTATATTCAATACCTGCTATTGCATTTCCTGAAGCATCTACCGCTGTAGCAGTTATACTTTCTGGATTAATACATGTAATAGCTGTTTTTACAACATCTATTTTATCTAACTTAATATATGGAGCAATTGTTATTGGCGTAGTATAAGTACCCATACAACCATTGCTGTCATAAACATTTACAGTATAAGTTCCGCCAGATAAATCAAATTCTGTGTATGTATTTGAAGTACCGTTTTGAACCTGAGTACCGTTTTTGATAAATTCATAAGTCACATACGTACCTGAACCTCCACTTACTCCTGTTACCGGATCAACTGTAAGCGTTGCAAAATTCGATGTATTACCTGTAGTACAATTGAACTGCGATACTGCAACTGCATTTACAGCTATATTAGCTGGTTCAAAAACCGTAATTGTTTTAGTATCCTCACAACCTCTTTCAGATCTTACTATCACTGTATGAAGTCCTCCTGAAACTCCGGTAAAGATAGGAGAATCCTGAGGTAAGCCTCCATCCAGACTATAAGTATATACCGGATTATCGTTAATACCTTCTGCCGGAGTATCCATAGCTGCTGTGATAGTACCATCACTTAAACCGTTACATGTTACAGGTGTTGATGTCAACGCAAATCCTGTAATTATGGTCGCCGGTTTTAGATCTATAGTTACAAATACTTCACATAAAGTAGTTGTATCCTTAACACCTATAATATGAGATCCTGAATGAACTCCTGTTAAAGGTGTAGCTGCTCCGAAGGCACCTCCGTCAATGTTATAAATACAGTTTCCTGAACCTCCTGTTGTTGACACAGCTACAACACCGTCACCATCTGTACAAGAAGGTGAAGTAGTTACTGTTGGAGTAAGTACTAGTGGTTCCATAATTGTAACCGGAGTAACAGCTGAAGAACAACCATTAGCATCTTTTACCATTACATTATAGGTGCCAGGAGCATTAACTGTAATAACATTACTTGAATTAAAACTCACTCCGTCTATGCTGTACAATAAGGCTGTATTGAATCCTGTTGCTGTAACAGTAATTTCATACGTTCCTGTTGCGCTAGGACATTGTGTAGCTGCTGCGCTTGCAATAGTTGGATTTGCATCCAGTACTATAGGCTGAGCATTATTTGCATTACAATTATTACTGTCTAATACATATACAACCCAGTTTACATCAGCACCATTATTAGTATCAACAACCAACTGATTAGTCGTTTCAAAATTTGTTGGAACCGGATCACCTGCTTTCGCTACAGCATATCTGTAAGGTGCAGTTCCCCCGTTCGCAGTTACTGTGATGGTCGCCTTATCTTCGTTACAATTAATGTTTGTTGCAACTGAAGCTGAGCTTAAAACAGCAGCTGGTTCATTAATTGTGAAATTAATTGGAGCTGAACAACCCGAAACGCCATCTATAACTGTGAAAGTATAATTCCCTTCAGCCAGACCTGTGTAACTAATAACATCTCCGTTTTGAGTGAATGAACTTATAGTTGTTGCACCTTTTGTTAAATTAAATGTATAGTTAGCCGCAGTAATGTAATTCGAAACTGTGAAATCTACAGCTCCTGTGCTACCATCTTTACAATATACATCATTAATAATTTGATGGGTAACTGATATTTTATCAGCTTCTTTAACATCAATCAATTCAGTTATGCTACATCCATTACTACTTGTAACTTTAATAACATAAGTCCCAGGAGATAAGTTATCAAAACTGTCTATTGAACTAGGAGCTGTTACTGCTGAAGCTGGTGAAATAATTTCATAAGTATAAGGTGCTAAACCACCTGTAACTGAATTTACTTTTACTGTCGAAACAGTTCCAGCTGTATTACAATAAATTGGAGTAGCTGAAAGATCCATACCAGTCAACGGTAAATATCTGTTTACTGTAGCGCTTCCGCTTACAATACAGCCATTGGCATCCTTAACAGAGTAAGCAATAACCTGGTCGGTGCCATTGTCTGCAACAACTAATGTATTGACTGAACTATAAACACCTGATCCGTTGAAGCTATAAGTATATGGAGATGTACCTGTACCCGCTGTAGCCGTTACCGTAACAACTGCAGGTTGTGCTACATTGCCAGCACTACAGCCAAATGGCGTAACAACATTCGTAGCTGCCAATAATACAGGCTCGGTGATCGTTACAGGAACTGCTGGTGAAGCACATCCTTTGGCATCCGTTACCACTACTGAATATGTTGTTCCTGCAATAAGGCCTGTATACAATCCTGTTGTGTTTCCGCTTGCATTGGCACCAGTGCCGCTTAGGGCATAAGTGTATGGAGCAACTCCGTTTGAAGCCGTTACCGTAATCGTTCCGTTGCTCTCTCCATTACAGATTACTGCTGTTGGAACTGCAGTAGCCGTTGGCGTTGAAGGTGTAGTTACAACTGCCGCGTTTGTCGTTACCGAACAAACCGCCGCATTGCTGTCTGTTATCACAAATGTATAGCTGCCCGCTGCTGAAACTGAAGCTGTGAAGCCTGTTGCTGTAGCAGTTACCGGTCCTGTAGCAACTCCGCCTACATACATTTGGTAAGTGTATGGTGCAACCCCGTCTGTAATAACAACATCAATAGTAGCATCAACAGATCCTGCACAATACAAGTCTTTAGTCAATGTAGCGGTAGCCAATAATTGTTTCTCGATTGTATAATTTACAAATGCCTCACAGCCATTATCATCCCTGATGCCTAATCTATAAGTACCCGGTGATGTAAAGGTAGCTGTTGATGTAGCTATGGCCGATCCGTTTACTGTGTATGATTTAACATTGTTATACGTCGTAGTCAAGGCATCCAGGTCAACTATCAGGGCTGATCCTGCATAACACTGTGGTGCTGCCGGATTAATTGTAGGAGCCGCATTGTTTGTAATGCTGACATTCTCCCTGTGGATACAGCCGTTAGCATCTTTTACATAAACATCCCATGAAAGGTCTGTCAGATTCGTATCTACTGACATCACTGCACTAGTGCTGTATGCCGAAGCAACCGGAGCTCCCGCGCCGCCTTGTACAACTGCGTAAGTGTAAGAGCCTGTTCCGCCGGTCACAGCGCTAACTGTGATAGTAGAAATATCCTGTGAACAGAACACTTTGGTACCTGATGCCGTGAAAGCAATCGGGTTTGGTTCTGTTATAGTAACTGCCGCATTCGCTGAACAATGTGTTGTATTGTCCTGTACGGTTACTGTATATGTACCTGCTGATAATCCTGTAAGGGTAATTACATCGCCAGATTGTGAAACCTGTGCTGCTGGAACTGCCGGAGAAGTCACAACGCTGTAATTGCCAGTGGCGCTGAAGCCCGTAACGGTAAACTGTGCTGAACCGTTATTGGTAGTACCGTCTGCTGCATTACATGAAATATCATTCAGCATAACCCCTGCAATAGCAATTGGAACTACAGGGCTAACTGTATAATTTCTCTCTATTGAACAGCCATTGGCATCCGTTACCCTGAACAAATAAGTATCTGGTGCCAAACCAGTAAACAACGCGTTATTTCCGTTATTAACCGTGATTGGGGAAATGATCTCGTATTTGGCCATAGGAACATATCCACCCGATACTGTCAAAGCAATATCGGCAACATTGCCCGGACAAACTGGTGCTGTGGTCACAGCAAAGGTAATATCCGTTAACGGTAAATATCTGTTTACTGTAGCGCTTCCGCTTACAATACAGCCATTGGCATCCTTAACAGAGTAAGCAATAACCTGGTCGGTGCCATTGTCTGCAACAACTAATGCATTGACTGAACTATAAACACCTGATCCGTTGAAGCTATAAGTATATGGAGATGTACCTGTACCCGCTGTAGCCGTTACCGTAACAACTGCAGGTTGTGCTACATTGCCAGCACTACAGCCAAATGGCGTAACAACATTCGTAGCTGCCAATAATACAGGCTCGGTGATCGTTACAGGAACTGCTGGTGAAGCACATCCTTTGGCATCCGTTACCACTACTGAATATGTTGTTCCTGCAATAAGGCCTGTATACAATCCTGTTGTGTTTCCGCTTGCATTGGCACCAGTGCCGCTTAGGGCATAAGTGTATGGAGCAACTCCGTTTGAAGCCGTTACCGTAATCGTTCCGTTGCTCTCTCCATTACAGATTACTGCTGTTGGAACTGCAGTAGCCGTTGGCGTTGAAGGTGTAGTTACAACTGCCGCGTTTGTCGTTACCGAACAAACCGCCGCATTGCTGTCTGTTATCACAAATGTATAGCTGCCCGCTGCTGAAACTGAAGCTGTGAAGCCTGTTGCTGTAGCAGTTACCGGTCCTGTAGCAACTCCGCCTACATACATTTGGTAAGTGTATGGTGCAACCCCGTCTGTAATAACAACATCAATAGTAGCATCAACAGATCCTGCACAATACAAGTCTTTAGTCAATGTAGCGGTAGCCAATAATTGTTTCTCGATTGTATAATTTACAAATGCCTCACAGCCATTATCATCCCTGATGCCTAATCTATAAGTACCCGGTGATGTAAAGGTAGCTGTTGATGTAGCTATGGCCGATCCGTTTACTGTGTATGATTTAACATTGTTATACGTCGTAGTCAAGGCATCCAGGTCAACTATCAGGGCTGATCCTGCATAACACTGTGGTGCTGCCGGATTAATTGTAGGAGCCGCATTGTTTGTAATGCTGACATTCTCCCTGTGGATACAGCCGTTAGCATCTTTTACATAAACATCCCATGAAAGGTCTGTCAGATTCGTATCTACTGACATCACTGCACTAGTGCTGTATGCCGAAGCAACCGGAGCTCCCGCGCCGCCTTGTACAACTGCGTAAGTGTAAGAGCCTGTTCCGCCGGTCACAGCGCTAACTGTGATAGTAGAAATATCCTGTGAACAGAACACTTTGGTACCTGATGCCGTGAAAGCAATCGGGTTTGGTTCTGTTATAGTAACTGCCGCATTCGCTGAACAATGTGTTGTATTGTCCTGTACGGTTACTGTATATGTACCTGCTGATAATCCTGTAAGGGTAATTACATCGCCAGATTGTGAAACCTGTGCTGCTGGAACTGTCGGAGAAGTCACAACGCTGTAATTGCCAGTGGCGCTGAAGTCCGTAACGGTAAACTGTGCTGAACCGTTATTGGTAGTACCGTCTGCTGCATTACATGAAATATCATTCAGCATAACCCCTGCAATAGCAATTGGAACTACAGGGCTAACTGTATAATTTCTCTCTATTGAACAGCCATTGGCATCCGTTACCCTGAACAAATAAGTATCTGGTGCCAAACCAGTAAACAACGCGTTATTTCCGTTATTAACCGTGATTGGGGAAATGATCTCGTATTTGGCCATAGGAACATATCCACCCGATACTGTCAAAGCAATATCGGCAACATTGCCCGGACAAACTGGTGCTGTGGTCACAGCAAAGGTAATATCCGTTAACGGTAAATATCTGTTTACTGTAGCGCTTCCGCTTACAATACAGCCATTGGCATCCTTAACAGAGTAAGCAATAACCTGGTCGGTGCCATTGTCTGCAACAACTAATGCATTGACTGAACTATAAACACCTGATCCGTTGAAGCTATAAGTATATGGAGATGTACCTGTACCCGCTGTAGCCGTTACCGTAACAACTGCAGGTTGTGCTACATTGCCAGCACTACAGCCAAATGGCGTAACAACATTCGTAGCTGCCAATAATACAGGCTCGGTGATCGTTACAGGAACTGCTGGTGAAGCACATCCTTTGGCATCCGTTACCACTACTGAATATGTTGTTCCTGCAATAAGGCCTGTATACAATCCTGTTGTGTTTCCGCTTGCATTGGCACCAGTGCCGCTTAGGGCATAAGTGTATGGAGCAACTCCGTTTGAAGCCGTTACCGTAATCGTTCCGTTGCTCTCTCCATTACAGATTACTGCTGTTGGAACTGCAGTAGCCGTTGGCGTTGAAGGTGTAGTTACAACTGCCGCGTTTGTCGTTACCGAACAAACCGCCGCATTGCTGTCTGTTATCACAAATGTATAGCTGCCCGCTGCTGAAACTGAAGCTGTGAAGCCTGTTGCTGTAGCAGTTACCGGTCCTGTAGCAACTCCGCCTACATACATTTGGTAAGTGTATGGTGCAACCCCGTCTGTAATAACAACATCAATAGTAGCATCAACAGATCCTGCACAATACAAGTCTTTAGTCAATGTAGCGGTAGCCAATAATTGTTTCTCGATTGTATAATTTACAAATGCCTCACAGCCATTATCATCCCTGATGCCTAATCTATAAGTACCCGGTGATGTAAAGGTAGCTGTTGATGTAGCTATGGCCGATCCGTTTACTGTGTATGATTTAACATTGTTATACGTCGTAGTCAAGGCATCCAGGTCAACTATCAGGGCTGATCCTGCATAACACTGTGGTGCTGCCGGATTAATTGTAGGAGCCGCATTGTTTGTAATGCTGACATTCTCCCTGTGGATACAGCCGTTAGCATCTTTTACATAAACATCCCATGAAAGGTCTGTCAGATTCGTATCTACTGACATCACTGCACTAGTGCTGTATGCCGAAGCAACCGGAGCTCCCGCGCCGCCTTGTACAACTGCGTAAGTGTAAGAGCCTGTTCCGCCGGTCACAGCGCTAACTGTGATAGTAGAAATATCCTGTGAACAGAACACTTTGGTACCTGATGCCGTGAAAGCAATCGGGTTTGGTTCTGTTATAGTAACTGCCGCATTCGCTGAACAATGTGTTGTATTGTCCTGTACGGTTACTGTATATGTACCTGCTGATAATCCTGTAAGGGTAATTACATCGCCAGATTGTGAAACCTGTGCTGCTGGAACTGTCGGAGAAGTCACAACGCTGTAATTGCCAGTGGCGCTGAAGTCCGTAACGGTAAACTGTGCTGAACCGTTATTGGTAGTACCGTCTGCTGCATTACATGAAATATCATTCAGCATAACCCCTGCAATAGCAATTGGAACTACAGGGCTAACTGTATAATTTCTCTCTATTGAACAGCCATTGGCATCCGTTACCCTGAACAAATAAGTATCTGGTGCCAAACCAGTAAACAACGCGTTATTTCCGTTATTAACCGTGATTGGGGAAATGATCTCGTATTTGGCCATAGGAACATATCCACCCGATACTGTCAAAGCAATATCGGCAACATTGCCCGGACAAACTGGTGCTGTGGTCACAGCAAAGGTAATATCCGTTAACGGTAAATATCTGTTTACTGTAGCGCTTCCGCTTACAATACAGCCATTGGCATCCTTAACAGAGTAAGCAATAACCTGGTCGGTGCCATTGTCTGCAACAACTAATGTATTGACTGAACTATAAACACCTGATCCGTTGAAGCTATAAGTATATGGAGATGTACCTGTACCCGCTGTAGCCGTTACCGTAACAACTGCAGGTTGTGCTACATTGCCAGCACTACAGCCAAATGGCGTAACAACATTCGTAGCTGCCAATAATACAGGCTCGGTGATCGTTACAGGAACTGCTGGTGAAGCACATCCTTTGGCATCCGTTACCACTACTGAATATGTTGTTCCTGCAATAAGGCCTGTATACAATCCTGTTGTGTTTCCGCTTGCATTGGCACCAGTGCCGCTTAGGGCATAAGTGTATGGAGCAACTCCGTTTGAAGCCGTTACCGTAATCGTTCCGTTGCTCTCTCCATTACAGATTACTGCTGTTGGAACTGCAGTAGCCGTTGGCGTTGAAGGTGTAGTTACAACTGCCGCGTTTGTCGTTACCGAACAAACCGCCGCATTGCTGTCTGTTATCACAAATGTATAGCTGCCCGCTGCTGAAACTGAAGCTGTGAAGCCTGTTGCTGTAGCAGTTACCGGTCCTGTAGCAACTCCGCCTACATACATTTGGTAAGTGTATGGTGCAACCCCGTCTGTAATAACAACATCAATAGTAGCATCAACAGATCCTGCACAATACAAGTCTTTAGTCAATGTAGCGGTAGCCAATAATTGTTTCTCGATTGTATAATTTACAAATGCCTCACAGCCATTATCATCCCTGATGCCTAATCTATAAGTACCCGGTGATGTAAAGGTAGCTGTTGATGTAGCTATGGCCGATCCGTTTACTGTGTATGATTTAACATTGTTATACGTCGTAGTCAAGGCATCCAGGTCAACTATCAGGGCTGATCCTGCATAACACTGTGGTGCTGCCGGATTAATTGTAGGAGCCGCATTGTTTGTAATGCTGACATTCTCCCTGTGGATACAGCCGTTAGCATCTTTTACATAAACATCCCATGAAAGGTCTGTCAGATTCGTATCTACTGACATCACTGCACTAGTGCTGTATGCCGAAGCAACCGGAGCTCCCGCGCCGCCTTGTACAACTGCGTAAGTGTAAGAGCCTGTTCCGCCGGTCACAGCGCTAACTGTGATAGTAGAAATATCCTGTGAACAGAACACTTTGGTACCTGATGCCGTGAAAGCAATCGGGTTTGGTTCTGTTATAGTAACTGCCGCATTCGCTGAACAATGTGTTGTATTGTCCTGTACGGTTACTGTATATGTACCTGCTGATAATCCTGTAAGGGTAATTACATCGCCAGATTGTGAAACCTGTGCTGCTGGAACTGCCGGAGAAGTCACAACGCTGTAATTGCCAGTGGCGCTGAAGCCCGTAACGGTAAACTGTGCTGAACCGTTATTGGTAGTACCGTCTGCTGCATTACATGAAATATCATTCAGCATAACCCCTGCAATAGCAATTGGAACTACAGGGCTAACTGTATAATTTCTCTCTATTGAACAGCCATTGGCATCCGTTACCCTGAACAAATAAGTATCTGGTGCCAAACCAGTAAACAACGCGTTATTTCCGTTATTAACCGTGATTGGGGAAATGATCTCGTATTTGGCCATAGGAACATATCCACCCGATACTGTCAAAGCAATATCGGCAACATTGCCCGGACAAACTGGTGCTGTGGTCACAGCAAAGGTAATATCCGTTAACGGTAAATATCTGTTTACTGTAGCGCTTCCGCTTACAATACAGCCATTGGCATCCTTAACAGAGTAAGCAATAACCTGGTCGGTGCCATTGTCTGCAACAACTAATGCATTGACTGAACTATAAACACCTGATCCGTTGAAGCTATAAGTATATGGAGATGTACCTGTACCCGCTGTAGCCGTTACCGTAACAACTGCAGGTTGTGCTACATTGCCAGCACTACAGCCAAATGGCGTAACAACATTCGTAGCTGCCAATAATACAGGCTCGGTGATCGTTACAGGAACTGCTGGTGAAGCACATCCTTTGGCATCCGTTACCACTACTGAATATGTTGTTCCTGCAATAAGGCCTGTATACAATCCTGTTGTGTTTCCGCTTGCATTGGCACCAGTGCCGC
Source organism: Flavobacterium flavigenum (assembly GCF_027111255.2). Taxonomy (NCBI): domain Bacteria; kingdom Pseudomonadati; phylum Bacteroidota; class Flavobacteriia; order Flavobacteriales; family Flavobacteriaceae; genus Flavobacterium; species Flavobacterium flavigenum. Next base: position 3,032,903 of record NZ_CP114285.2, read on the forward strand.
TTAGGGCATAAGTGTATGGAGCAACTCCGTTTGAAGCCGTTACCGTAATCGTTCCGTTGCTCTCTCCATTACAGATTACTGCTGTTGGAACTGCAGTAGCCGTTGGCGTTGAAGGTGTAGTTACAACTGCCGCGTTTGTCGTTACCGAACAAACCGCCGCATTGCTGTCTGTTATCACAAATGTATAGCTGCCCGCTGCTGAAACTGAAGCTGTGAAGCCTGTTGCTGTAGCAGTTACCGGTCCTGTAGCAACTCCGCCTACATACATTTGGTAAGTGTATGGTGCAACCCCGTCTGTAATAACAACATCAATAGTAGCATCAACAGATCCTGCACAATACAAGTCTTTAGTCAATGTAGCGGTAGCCAATAATTGTTTCTCGATTGTATAATTTACAAATGCCTCACAGCCATTATCATCCCTGATGCCTAATCTATAAGTACCCGGTGATGTAAAGGTAGCTGTTGATGTAGCTATGGCCGATCCGTTTACTGTGTATGATTTAACATTGTTATACGTCGTAGTCAAGGCATCCAGGTCAACTATCAGGGCTGATCCTGCATAACACTGTGGTGCTGCCGGATTAATTGTAGGAGCCGCATTGTTTGTAATGCTGACATTCTCCCTGTGGATACAGCCGTTAGCATCTTTTACATAAACATCCCATGAAAGGTCTGTCAGATTCGTATCTACTGACATCACTGCACTAGTGCTGTATGCCGAAGCAACCGGAGCTCCCGCGCCGCCTTGTACAACTGCGTAAGTGTAAGAGCCTGTTCCGCCGGTCACAGCGCTAACTGTGATAGTAGAAATATCCTGTGAACAGAACACTTTGGTACCTGATGCCGTGAAAGCAATCGGGTTTGGTTCTGTTATAGTAACTGCCGCATTCGCTGAACAATGTGTTGTATTGTCCTGTACGGTTACTGTATATGTACCTGCTGATAATCCTGTAAGGGTAATTACATCGCCAGATTGTGAAACCTGTGCTGCTGGAACTGCCGGAGAAGTCACAACGCTGTAATTGCCAGTGGCGCTGAAGCCCGTAACGGTAAACTGTGCTGAACCGTTATTGGTAGTACCGTCTGCTGCATTACATGAAATATCATTCAGCATAACCCCTGCAATAGCAATTGGAACTACAGGGCTAACTGTATAATTTCTCTCTATTGAACAGCCATTGGCATCCGTTACCCTGAACAAATAAGTATCTGGTGCCAAACCAGTAAACAACGCGTTATTTCCGTTATTAACCGTGATTGGGGAAATGATCTCGTATTTGGCCATAGGAACATATCCACCCGATACTGTCAAAGCAATATCGGCAACATTGCCCGGACAAACTGGTGCTGTGGTCACAGCAAAGGTAATATCCGTTAACGGTAAATATCTGTTTACTGTAGCGCTTCCGCTTACAATACAGCCATTGGCATCCTTAACAGAGTAAGCAATAACCTGGTCGGTGCCATTGTCTGCAACAACTAATGTATTGACTGAACTATAAACACCTGATCCGTTGAAGCTATAAGTATATGGAGATGTACCTGTACCCGCTGTAGCCGTTACCGTAACAACTGCAGGTTGTGCTACATTGCCAGCACTACAGCCAAATGGCGTAACAACATTCGTAGCTGCCAATAATACAGGCTCGGTGATCGTTACAGGTGCTGAATTTAATATACAGTTTCTTGCATTACGAACTGTTACAACATAAGCCGTACCTGCTGATAAACCTGTAAATGTATTTGTTGTTTGCTCAGTAAGTCCTCCGTCTAAACTATATTTATAAGGACCTTCACCTCCGCTAACATTCACTGTAATAGTACCGTCAGCAACTCCATTACAACTTACATTTGTTACTGTCGTTCCAAATACTGTACTTGGAATTGGATCTAAATCAAAACTAGTTGTAGTTTGACAAACCGTAGTATTATTAAGATCCCTAACTCTAAATACATAATTTCCTGCTGCTAAAGCTAAATATGGATTAGAAGCAGATACAAATCCGCCACTATTGAACGATACTTCATAATTATAATTAGCAGCTGGTGTTGTATTACCTCCTGTAGTCGTTAATGTAATTACCGCTTCCGGATTTGTTGTACAATCAAGTTGTTTAGTCAATGAAGCCGATAAGTTTAGTTTAGGATATACTTCAAAATCAACATCAGCTGTACATCCGTTTCCATCTTTAATTACTAAATTATAAGTACCTGCAGCGTTGAATGTAAAACTTGGTGAAGCCTTGAAAGCACTTCCGTTTACACTATAAGTCGCTCCTCCTATAATATCAGGATCAACTGTTCCTGAAAAAGTAATGGTAAACGCAGTTCCATCATAACAAATCGGAGCTGCTGGTGGAGTAACTGTTGGCGCATCATCTGCATCTAATGTAACAGCTGCAGTTTTAATACAACCATAAGCATCTTTTGCATAAACAATATAATTTCCTGTTACACTTGTTGCGAAAGTTGTATTTCCTGTCCAACCTGCAGTGGTTGCAGTTGGGGCAGCAGCAGATACTAATAAATACTGATAGGTATAAGGTGCTGTACCATCTTTTGCCTGAGCAGCAATTACACCATCCTCATTACAATTAACATTTTTAATTTTTGAAGCTGTAACTGTCAATATTTCGACAGATTCTTTAATATTGAAATTAGCTGAAGCAAAACCACACCCAGAATTTGGTCCTGAAGCTTCTTTTATATAAACATAATAACTCCCTACACCTAAGTTTATAGGAATATTAGGAATATTAATTGTGCTTGAACCTGATACTGTTAAACTACCTGAAACATATTTAGACACATTTGTAAATGCTTCGAAAATTTCATATGTATAATTTACTGATGAAGCACCAGCATTAATTACATCAAAAGATACATTACCATCATTGCTTCCTTTACAACTAATATTTCTTGGAACCATATTAGCAACTGTAACTGAAGTTGTAGAAGGTACTGGAATTTTAGATGTTTCATAATAGTAACATTTTGTATTTTCATCATATACAATAAATGTATAAGTTACTCCTGGTGATAGGTTTGTAAAGAGGGTTTCTTTACTAGCTGCAGGCATTTCTCCCTGCCATCCATCTGTTCCATCAGCAGTCCAAACTTGTCCGTCTCCTTTATAAATATTGAAATGGAATGGCCCGGAACCAGCAAAAGAAGAAGTAATCTTAACTGTAGCCGATCCTCCTGTAGCACAAGTTACTGTTGGATCAATAGTAATACCTAATGAATTTGGTGGTGATGCTACTAATACATTGTCTTCAATAATTGAACATCCATTTGCATCAACAATTCTAATCTGATACAAACCGAAATCAACCACATTAAATGTAACTGATGTTGTCCCAGATGCATTTGGTTCATGTTCATTATATCCGTTAATACCTGTTACATAATAAGTATAAGGAGCTGTTCCTCCTGTTCCACCTATTGTACTTACTCCATCAGTAATTTTATCAATTATTATGGATCCTTTAGATATACCCGTACCAGAATTACATTGAATTGGAATTACTGTTTTTGTAATAACAATTGGTTTTGGTTGATTAATTACAAAAGGAAACGCATCTGTACAACCTTTAGCATCTCTTACGGTAATTGTATAGTTACCGGCAGCTAAACCAGAAGTCTGAGTTCCATAATCAGTACCTGTAGTTGTGTTTAATACATTGAAAACAAATGGAGCTAATCCTTTTGTATTATCAATTGTTATATTAATTGCTGCAGTATTATCACCATTACAATTAATAGATTGTGTTTGAGAAACACCAGTAATATCAGGATTAACTATTGGTGTAACTATAATTGCTGTTGTTGTTGAAGCAGAACACAAATTGGCATCTGTAACTGTAAAAGTATAGTTACCCGGAGTACTTGTAGTAAATACATTTCCTGCAAAAGTTCCAGTGTTAGGAGAACTTGCGTATGTAAATGATCCTGTACCTCCTGTTGGAGTTACTGTAATTTGTGCAACTGTTGGAGCTGTACAAGTAATATCTTTATTTAAAACGGCACTTACAGTTAATTGTGGAGCTACTGTAACCGGGTTGCTGTCTGCAGTACAACCGTTAGCATCTTTTACACGAATAGTATATGTACCTATCGATGTTATTGTAAAAATATTAGATGCCTGATAAGAACCACCTCCATTAATACTGTAAGATAAAGTTCCTGTTCCTCCTGTTGTTGATGCCGTAATGGTGTATCCTCCAGGAGTACCTAAACAACCTGCTCCAATAGCAACAACTGCTGTTGGCGCATTATCTGTAGCAACAGCAACATCTACTTTAAATGTACAGCCATTGGCATCTTTAACCCAAACATCCCAGTTGGCGTTTGTAGCCGGGTTTAAGTCCGCAACGCTGCTGGCAACATAATCTGTCGTTGCCGGAGCAACACCGTCTTGTTTGTAAGCATATGTATAGCCTGGAGTACCTCCTGTAGCCGTTACTGTAACCTTAGAAGTAGAAACATTACAGTTCGCATTCACCGCTGAAGCTGTAGCTCCTAATAAACTAGGCTGGGTAATAGTGATAGATGTAGATGCGGTACATCCTGTAGTCTCATCTGTGAAAACAACATCATAAGTACCCACACCAAGGTTTGGCAAGGTAAACGAAGCTGCACTCTGAGCCGTAACTGCAGGATTTGTGTTGACTTTATAACTGTAAGTAGTAGTAAACTGGCTTACATCGTAACGGATAGAACCTGTAGAACCTCCATTACAATATACATCGTTCAGCTTGGTGGCAATTGCTGCAATTGGGGTAACAACAGGAACCGTATGGGAACCTGTAGCATAACAGCCGCTCGCATCGGTAACCTTGAAACTATAAGTAACACCTCCGGCCAATCCGGTGAAGATACCTGTAGTATTTGATGTAACAGAAGCTGCTGGTGCCGTAATCTCATAAGTAAACGTCGTACCAACTCCTGTACCTGCTGCCTTGGCAACTGTAACCGTACTAGTGGTACGCGAAGCCGGGCTGCAGTAAATATCGGTATGGGTAATTCCTGAAATTACCGGTGGATTTAATCTGTTGATAACAACTGAACCTGGGAAAGTACAGCCGTTGTTGTCTTTTACAATATAATGTATCGTCTGGTCTGTACCGTTATCGGAAACCGTGAATGTTCTTGTACCTGTAAAAGCACTTCCCTCAAAACTATACGTATACGGGGCAGTACCTGTAGTTGGAACCGCAACAGTAACAACTGCCGACTGTTTAACGTTTGTAGTCGTATTACAGCTAAAGGCTGTGGCTGATGCTGTAGTAGTCAGGGCTGTTGGCTGGGTAATGGTTACATTTACCAGACCTGTACAACCCTTGCTGTCCTTAACATAAAATGTATAACTGCCTGCTGCCAATCCTGTAAAGGTAGCCGTTGCCGTAAATCCGCTTGTAGCATTGTTGCTGTAAGTATAGCCGCCTGAACCGCCGGCACCAGTCAAGGTAACCGAACCGTTCGCTGCCCCTCCGTTGCAGCTCACATTTACCTGTGAAGCTGTAACTGTAGGATCTGAAATCCCATTTACTGTAGCTGTAGTGATAACAGTACAGCCTGGTGTATTTGAATCTGTAACCCTAAAAGTATAAGTGCCTGCTGCTGATGCTGTATAGACATTGCTTCCCATGGCTGCATAAGTCGTTCCTCCATTAGTAGAAACTTCATATGTATAGCCTGTTCTGCCTCCTGAGGCCGTAACTGTAATCTGTGCCTGAGGCGTCGTTGGGGAACAGCTAAGCTCTCTGGTCACTGCTGCATTTGCTGTCAACTGTGGATAAACCGTAACGGCAGCCGATGGAACGATACAGCCGTTGGCATCCTTAACATGAACCGTATAAGTACCCGCTGCAACCGTAAAGACAGGGCTCGTCTGGAAGGTGCCCGTAGCACCACCAATACTATAGCTCAATGGTGACAATCCTGTACCTGTAGCCGTAAGGGTAAAACCGCTTCCTGATCCTGTACACTGATTGTCTACAGATACAGTTACTGATGGGGTATTGTCTGTAGCAACAGCAACATCTACTTTAAATGTACAGCCATTGGCATCTTTAACCCAAACATCCCAGTTGGCGTTTGTAGCCGGGTTTAAGTCCGCAACGCTGCTGGCAACATAATCTGTCGTTGCCGGAGCAACACCGTCTTGTTTGTAAGCATATGTATAGCCTGGAGTACCTCCTGTAGCCGTTACTGTAACCTTAGAAGTAGAAACATTACAGTTCGCATTCACCGCTGAAGCTGTAGCTCCTAATAAACTAGGCTGGGTAATAGTGATAGATGTAGATGCGGTACATCCTGTAGTCTCATCTGTGAAAACAACATCATAAGTACCCACACCAAGGTTTGGCAAGGTAAACGAAGCTGCACTCTGAGCCGTAACTGCAGGATTTGTGTTGACTTTATAACTGTAAGTAGTAGTAAACTGGCTTACATCGTAACGGATAGAACCTGTAGAACCTCCATTACAATATACATCGTTCAGCTTGGTGGCAATTGCTGCAATTGGGGTAACAACAGGAACCGTATGGGAACCTGTAGCATAACAGCCGCTCGCATCGGTAACCTTGAAACTATAAGTAACACCTCCGGCCAATCCGGTGAAGATACCTGTAGTATTTGATGTAACAGAAGCTGCTGGTGCCGTAATCTCATAAGTAAACGTCGTACCAACTCCTGTACCTGCTGCCTTGGCAACTGTAACCGTACTAGTGGTACGCGAAGCCGGGCTGCAGTAAATATCGGTATGGGTAATTCCTGAAATTACCGGTGGATTTAATCTGTTGATAACAACTGAACCTGGGAAAGTACAGCCGTTGTTGTCTTTTACAATATAATGTATCGTCTGGTCTGTACCGTTATCGGAAACCGTGAATGTTCTTGTACCTGTAAAAGCACTTCCCTCAAAACTATACGTATACGGGGCAGTACCTGTAGTTGGAACCGCAACAGTAACAACTGCCGACTGTTTAACGTTTGTAGTCGTATTACAGCTAAAGGCTGTGGCTGATGCTGTAGTAGTCAGGGCTGTTGGCTGGGTAATGGTTACATTTACCAGACCTGTACAACCCTTGCTGTCCTTAACATAAAATGTATAACTGCCTGCTGCCAATCCTGTAAAGGTAGCCGTTGCCGTAAATCCGCTTGTAGCATTGTTGCTGTAAGTATAGCCGCCTGAACCGCCGGCACCAGTCAAGGTAACCGAACCGTTCGCTGCCCCTCCGTTGCAGCTCACATTTACCTGTGAAGCTGTAACTGTAGGATCTGAAATCCCATTTACTGTAGCTGTAGTGATAACAGTACAGCCTGGTGTATTTGAATCTGTAACCCTAAAAGTATAAGTGCCTGCTGCTGATGCTGTATAGACATTGCTTCCCATGGCTGCATAAGTCGTTCCTCCATTAGTAGAAACTTCATATGTATAGCCTGTTCTGCCTCCTGAGGCCGTAACTGTAATCTGTGCCTGAGGCGTCGTTGGGGAACAGCTAAGCTCTCTGGTCACTGCTGCATTTGCTGTCAACTGTGGATAAACCGTAACGGCAGCCGATGGAACGATACAGCCGTTGGCATCCTTAACATGAACCGTATAAGTACCCGCTGCAACCGTAAAGACAGGGCTCGTCTGGAAGGTGCCCGTAGCACCACCAATACTATAGCTCAATGGTGACAATCCTGTACCTGTAGCCGTAAGGGTAAAACCGCTTCCTGATCCTGTACACTGATTGTCTACAGATACAGTTACTGATGGGGTATTGTCTGTAGCAACAGCAACATCTACTTTAAATGTACAGCCATTGGCATCTTTAACCCAAACATCCCAGTTGGCGTTTGTAGCCGGGTTTAAGTCCGCAACGCTGCTGGCAACATAATCTGTCGTTGCCGGAGCAACACCGTCTTGTTTGTAAGCATATGTATAGCCTGGAGTACCTCCTGTAGCCGTTACTGTAACCTTAGAAGTAGAAACATTACAGTTCGCATTCACCGCTGAAGCTGTAGCTCCTAATAAACTAGGCTGGGTAATAGTGATAGATGTAGATGCGGTACATCCTGTAGTCTCATCTGTGAAAACAACATCATAAGTACCCACACCAAGGTTTGGCAAGGTAAACGAAGCTGCACTCTGAGCCGTAACTGCAGGATTTGTGTTGACTTTATAACTGTAAGTAGTAGTAAACTGGCTTACATCGTAACGGATAGAACCTGTAGAACCTCCATTACAATATACATCGTTCAGCTTGGTGGCAATTGCTGCAATTGGGGTAACAACAGGAACCGTATGGGAACCTGTAGCATAACAGCCGCTCGCATCGGTAACCTTGAAACTATAAGTAACACCTCCGGCCAATCCGGTGAAGATACCTGTAGTATTTGATGTAACAGAAGCTGCTGGTGCCGTAATCTCATAAGTAAACGTCGTACCAACTCCTGTACCTGCTGCCTTGGCAACTGTAACCGTACTAGTGGTACGCGAAGCCGGGCTGCAGTAAATATCGGTATGGGTAATTCCTGAAATTACCGGTGGATTTAATCTGTTGATAACAACTGAACCTGGGAAAGTACAGCCGTTGTTGTCTTTTACAATATAATGTATCGTCTGGTCTGTACCGTTATCGGAAACCGTGAATGTTCTTGTACCTGTAAAAGCACTTCCCTCAAAACTATACGTATACGGGGCAGTACCTGTAGTTGGAACCGCAACAGTAACAACTGCCGACTGTTTAACGTTTGTAGTCGTATTACAGCTAAAGGCTGTGGCTGATGCTGTAGTAGTCAGGGCTGTTGGCTGGGTAATGGTTACATTTACCAGACCTGTACAACCCTTGCTGTCCTTAACATAAAATGTATAACTGCCTGCTGCCAATCCTGTAAAGGTAGCCGTTGCCGTAAATCCGCTTGTAGCATTGTTGCTGTAAGTATAGCCGCCTGAACCGCCGGCACCAGTCAAGGTAACCGAACCGTTCGCTGCCCCTCCGTTGCAGCTCACATTTACCTGTGAAGCTGTAACTGTAGGATCTGAAATCCCATTTACTGTAGCTGTAGTGATAACAGTACAGCCTGGTGTATTTGAATCTGTAACCCTAAAAGTATAAGTGCCTGCTGCTGATGCTGTATAGACATTGCTTCCCATGGCTGCATAAGTCGTTCCTCCATTAGTAGAAACTTCATATGTATAGCCTGTTCTGCCTCCTGAGGCCGTAACTGTAATCTGTGCCTGAGGCGTCGTTGGGGAACAGCTAAGCTCTCTGGTCACTGCTGCATTTGCTGTCAACTGTGGATAAACCGTAACGGCAGCCGATGGAACGATACAGCCGTTGGCATCCTTAACATGAACCGTATAAGTACCCGCTGCAACCGTAAAGACAGGGCTCGTCTGGAAGGTGCCCGTAGCACCACCAATACTATAGCTCAATGGTGACAATCCTGTACCTGTAGCCGTAAGGGTAAAACCGCTTCCTGATCCTGTACACTGATTGTCTACAGATACAGTTACTGATGGGGTATTGTCTGTGGCAACAGCAACATCTACTTTAAATGTACAGCCATTGGCATCTTTAACCCAAACATCCCAGTTGGCGTTTGTAGCCGGGTTTAAGTCCGCAACGCTGCTGGCAACATAATCTGTCGTTGCCGGAGCAACACCGTCTTGTTTGTAAGCATATGTATAGCCTGGAGTACCTCCTGTAGCCGTTACTGTAACCTTAGAAGTAGAAACATTACAGTTCGCATTCACCGCTGAAGCTGTAGCTCCTAATAAACTAGGCTGGGTAATAGTGATAGATGTAGATGCGGTACATCCTGTAGTCTCATCTGTGAAAACAACATCATAAGTACCCACACCAAGGTTTGGCAAGGTAAACGAAGCTGCACTCTGAGCCGTAACTGCAGGATTTGTGTTGACTTTATAACTGTAAGTAGTAGTAAACTGGCTTACATCGTAACGGATAGAACCTGTAGAACCTCCATTACAATATACATCGTTCAGCTTGGTGGCAATTGCTGCAATTGGGGTAACAACAGGAACCGTATGGGAACCTGTAGCATAACAGCCGCTCGCATCGGTAACCTTGAAACTATAAGTAACACCTCCGGCCAATCCGGTGAAGATACCTGTAGTATTTGATGTAACAGAAGCTGCTGGTGCCGTAATCTCATAAGTAAACGTCGTACCAACTCCTGTACCTGCTGCCTTGGCAACTGTAACCGTACTAGTGGTACGCGAAGCCGGGCTGCAGTAAATATCGGTATGGGTAATTCCTGAAATTACCGGTGGATTTAATCTGTTGATAACAACTGAACCTGGGAAAGTACAGCCGTTGTTGTCTTTTACAATATAATGTATCGTCTGGTCTGTACCGTTATCGGAAACCGTGAATGTTCTTGTACCTGTAAAAGCACTTCCCTCAAAACTATACGTATACGGGGCAGTACCTGTAGTTGGAACCGCAACAGTAACAACTGCCGACTGTTTAACGTTTGTAGTCGTATTACAGCTAAAGGCTGTGGCTGATGCTGTAGTAGTCAGGGCTGTTGGCTGGGTAATGGTTACATTTACCAGACCTGTACAACCCTTGCTGTCCTTAACATAAAATGTATAACTGCCTGCTGCCAATCCTGTAAAGGTAGCCGTTGCCGTAAATCCGCTTGTAGCATTGTTGCTGTAAGTATAGCCGCCTGAACCGCCGGCACCAGTCAAGGTAACCGAACCGTTCGCTGCCCCTCCGTTGCAGCTCACATTTACCTGTGAAGCTGTAACTGTAGGATCTGAAATCCCATTTACTGTAGCTGTAGTGATAACAGTACAGCCTGGTGTATTTGAATCTGTAACCCTAAAAGTATAAGTGCCTGCTGCTGATGCTGTATAGACATTGCTTCCCATGGCTGCATAAGTCGTTCCTCCATTAGTAGAAACTTCATATGTATAGCCTGTTCTGCCTCCTGAGGCCGTAACTGTAATCTGTGCCTGAGGCGTCGTTGGGGAACAGCTAAGCTCTCTGGTCACTGCTGCATTTGCTGTCAACTGTGGATAAACCGTAACGGCAGCCGATGGAACGATACAGCCATTGGCATCCTTAACATGAACCGTATAAGTACCCGCTGCAACCGTAAAGACAGGGCTCGTCTGGAAGGTGCCCGTAGCACCACCAATACTATAGCTCAATGGTGACAATCCTGTACCTGTAGCCGTAAGGGTAAAACCGCTTCCTGATCCTGTACACTGATTGTCTACAGATACAGTTACTGATGGGGTATTGTCTGTAGCAACAGCAACATCTACTTTAAATGTACAGCCATTGGCATCTTTAACCCAAACATCCCAGTTGGCGTTTGTAGCCGGGTTTAAGTCCGCAACGCTGCTGGCAACATAATCTGTCGTTGCCGGAGCAACACCGTCTTGTTTGTAAGCATATGTATAGCCTGGAGTACCTCCTGTAGCCGTTACTGTAACCTTAGAAGTAGAAACATTACAGTTCGCATTCACCGCTGAAGCTGTAGCTCCTAATAAACTAGGCTGGGTAATAGTGATAGATGTAGATGCGGTACATCCTGTAGTCTCATCTGTGAAAACAACATCATAAGTACCCACACCAAGGTTTGGCAAGGTAAACGAAGCTGCACTCTGAGCCGTAACTGCAGGATTTGTGTTGACTTTATAACTGTAAGTAGTAGTAAACTGGCTTACATCGTAACGGATAGAACCTGTAGAACCTCCATTACAATATACATCGTTCAGCTTGGTGGCAATTGCTGCAATTGGGGTAACAACAGGAACCGTATGGGAACCTGTAGCATAACAGCCGCTCGCATCGGTAACCTTGAAACTATAAGTAACACCTCCGGCCAATCCGGTGAAGATACCTGTAGTATTTGATGTAACAGAAGCTGCTGGTGCCGTAATCTCATAAGTAAACGTCGTACCAACTCCTGTACCTGCTGCCTTGGCAACTGTAACCGTACTAGTGGTACGCGAAGCCGGGCTGCAGTAAATATCGGTATGGGTAATTCCTGAAATTACCGGTGGATTTAATCTGTTGATAACAACTGAACCTGGGAAAGTACAGCCGTTGTTGTCTTTTACAATATAATGTATCGTCTGGTCTGTACCGTTATCGGAAACCGTGAATGTTCTTGTACCTGTAAAAGCACTTCCCTCAAAACTATACGTATACGGGGCAGTACCTGTAGTTGGAACCGCAACAGTAACAACTGCCGACTGTTTAACGTTTGTAGTCGTATTACAGCTAAAGGCTGTGGCTGATGCTGTAGTAGTCAGGGCTGTTGGCTGGGTAATGGTTACATTTACCAGACCTGTACAACCCTTGCTGTCCTTAACATAAAATGTATAACTGCCTGCTGCCAATCCTGTAAAGGTAGCCGTTGCCGTAAATCCGCTTGTAGCATTGTTGCTGTAAGTATAGCCGCCTGAACCGCCGGCACCAGTCAAGGTAACCGAACCGTTCGCTGCCCCTCCGTTGCAGCTCACATTTACCTGTGAAGCTGTAACTGTAGGATCTGAAATCCCATTTACTGTAGCTGTAGTGATAACAGTACAGCCTGGTGTATTTGAATCTGTAACCCTAAAAGTATAAGTGCCTGCTGCTGATGCTGTATAGACATTGCTTCCCATGGCTGCATAAGTCGTTCCTCCATTAGTAGAAACTTCATATGTATAGCCTGTTCTGCCTCCTGAGGCCGTAACTGTAATCTGTGCCTGAGGCGTCGTTGGGGAACAGCTAAGCTCTCTGGTCACTGCTGCATTTGCTGTCAACTGTGGATAAACCGTAACGGCAGCCGATGGAACGATACAGCCATTGGCATCCTTAACATGAACCGTATAAGTACCCGCTGCAACCGTAAAGACAGGGCTCGTCTGGAAGGTGCCCGTAGCACCACCAATACTATAGCTCAATGGTGACAATCCTGTACCTGTAGCCGTAAGGGTAAAACCGCTTCCTGATCCTGTACACTGATTGTCTACAGATACAGTTACTGATGGGGTATTGTCTGTGGCAATGTCAACTCTTCTTTTTGCAATACACCCATTAGCATCCTTTACATAAATATCCCAAGCCAAATTCGCTCCTGAATTTGTATCAATCGTGAAAACTGAACCTGGAGTATACGCTGATGTAGGAACTGAAGATGGATTTATTGCATAAGCATATGTATATGCTGGCGTACCACCTGTAGCCGTTACTGTAATCTGAGAATTGTCATTGTTGCAGTTTACATTCGTACCAACTGCACTGGTGATAGATAATGCAGATGATGGTTGCGTAAGAGTAATACTATAAGTAGCGGAACAGTTGGTTTTTCTATCTGTTACTGTAATGGTATAAACACCTGCTGGTTGTGGATTTGTTACATTAATAGTTGTAACAGTCTGACTTATGTTATTAGCACTTTGAATAACTGTATTAGCAGCATTTCTTATTACATAATCATATCCTCTGTCTTTTACTCCACTTACCGTGAATTGAATAGTACCCGTTTCCCCAAAACATTGGATTGGAGTCAACACAGAACCACCTGCAACAATATCCGGAGAGCTTCTTATTTGATAATTCAAATCAAAACTACATCCATTTTTATCTGTAGCCCTGAAAATATAAGCACCTGGTTTAAGATTTTTAAATTCACCATCTGATACAATAGCAGAACTATATCCTGCAGAACCAGAAATAATTTGATATCCAATAGGTGATATTCCACCTATTGCCTGAAATTTAACGTGAGCTTCATAGGCCGGACATTCCAATCCTGTATCAAACATTACATCAATACCAGTAATAGATGACTTAGGATTGATTACTACTTGTATTGGCCCATATTGACAACCCTTACTGTCTTTAATATACGCCGTTACAGTTCCTGCTGAACTGGTTGAATAAGTATTACCTGAAGTAAAGTTAGAGGTTCCATTGAAACTATATTGGTATGATCCTGAACCACCTGAGCCCACAACCGTAACAACTGCTGGTACTGTACCTGTGCTGCTACAGCCCAAATCTGTTGCACTAATTGTTCCTCCAACAACTGTTGGGTTTATAATAGTAACATTAGTTACAGCAGATTCACAACCTTTACTGTCGATTACTTTAATATTATAAGTACCCGCTGCTAGGCCAATAAACTGGTTTGTTGACTGAGTCGTATAGGTAGCCGCAGAACTTAATTTAATCGCATAAGTATAAACAGTGGTAGCACCATTTGAAGCCGTTACTGTAATAGTACCATCGTTAGCGTTATAACAAGTAATGTCTGTTTTATTAGTTGTTAAGGTTGGTGTTGTTTTTGGAGAAACTACTATAGTATTGCTTGTTGCAGTACAGCCTTTGCCGTCTGTAACTGTAAATACATAATTACCTGCCTGAATAGCTGCGTAAGGGAAGGAATTAACTACTGTAGATGCACCTCCGTTATAAGATACGCTATAAGTGTAAGATGTACCATAACCACCCGATACAGCAGTTGTAATAGAACCATCGACCAAACAAGTTAAATCCTGAGTCAAAGTTGCACTCAATTGCAATTGTGGTGCGATAACAATATTAGAAATTGTTGCTGTACAATTATTACTATCTGTAACTACAATTGTATGCGTTCCAGGTGCAACATTATTGAACGTATTAGTTGTAATTGGAGTATTATTATCTAATTTATAAGTATAAGGACCTACTCCTCCAGTTGCAGTAACAACTAAACTAGCAGGATTAGATGGCGTGTAACACCAGTCTGTTGCAGCAGCCAAAATTGCAGTTGGTGCAGTTGGATTTGTTATTGTTATTGGTGCAGAGGCCGGAGATAAACAATCATTTGCATCTTTTACCTGAATCGTATATGTACCCTGAGCTACATTAGAGAAAGTTTTATTAGTCTGAAATGGCGCAACAATTCCGGAAGAATTGCTCAATTGATACTGATAACTTCCTGTTCCACCTGTAACTGTAGTAACCGTAATAGTTCCAGCTGTTGTACAAGTCGGATTTGTTTTATCTACCTTAACAATCAATATTGCCTGAGGTGCTTTAATTTCTGAGTCAAATGAAAAACTACATGTTTTAGGATCGTTATTATTTTCATTTCTTACAATCACTTTATATAATCCTACACCTAAGCCAGGAATAATTACAGGTGAAGTTGTCGAATTCCTCCAATTTAAACCGTTATCGATAGAATAGTAAAATCCTGTAGAGGTATTAAAATTTGTTGCAGTGATTGTAATACTTCCATCATTTGAAGTGCTACATTTTGCGTTCTGAGTGCTTGGTGTAGGTGCATTAAATGCACCGTTTGTGTTAATAACAACCGGAATTTCTATTTCGTTTCCACAGGCTTTTGGAATCTGGCGCACCCAAATATCATCAATAAGTACATCATTACCGCTATAATCTGTATTATACGAGCGAATAACAAAACTAAGATTTTTATAAGCACCCGGATTTAAAGATAATTCTTTATACTCCCATTTTTCATTTCTTGGAACTACCCATGGATTTGCAGTATCAGTTGTTGCAACAATAGTCCCCCCACCTGATGCATCTAAATTATTAACTAACTGGATAGTTAATTTCGGATCAGAATAATTAGATCCTGTAGTACTCCTCATTAAATTTTCTGCCCATAATGAAATAATTACAGGCTGATTTTCAATAACATCATTAATTGGCTTACTGTATATAATACCTCCATATCCTGCTGACTCTCCAATATTAACACATAAAAATCTACCTAAAGGATGAGCAGGTGTTGTGTGATCTTTAGCTACTATCCAAGTATTGCCAAAATTAGTTTTAATAGAACTGGCGACTGCATATTTACCATCATTGATCTGGTAATCAGTAATAGAACCACAAGTTGCTGTTGGCCAACTCGCTGGGTGAGGCGTTGATTCATCTTCAAAACAATATTTATTACTAATTCCTGGTGTAGTAGTGTACCCACCTCTTCCAAAATCTTCCTGCAATAAATTACTATAAGTAGAAACAGTTTGTACATTATATTTTACAATAACAGTATGAGTTCCAACAGGAACATTTTGAAATACATTACTTGTTATTGGAGTATTTGCAACAGGTGCAGCTGAACCTGTTTTCATGTAATACTCATAAGTATAGGTAGTACCATTACTAGTTGTTGGAGTATTTACTACAACAGTAGCAGTAGCTGACCCATCACAATTGTATATTGGAGTAATATTATTATCAATAGACGGATCCTCTGGTTTAGGATCTAAAATAACATTGTATGGAATTTTGTAAAAACATCCGTTATTATCTCTTACACGTAGATCATAAGGAACGGTTGAGGATACGACATACTTCTGAGGAGAAGCTTGCCACGTTACACCACCATCAAAACTATATTGGTAAGGTGCTAAACCTCCCTCTACATTAGTAAATCTTATCAATCCTGTTGGCTGCCCTGCCTGTAAAGGTCCGCAACCTGCCAGTTCAGCAACACCTGCAGAAGCAGTTACTGCAGAAGTTGGTCCGGTAATCGTAATTGGCTGGACAGGATCAAAACAGTCTTTTGTTTCAGTATAAGGATAATTAGTAATTGGATATGTAACGCTATATTTTACAATAACATTGTAGTTTCCTGGCTGTAAATTTGAAAAAACAGGACTGGTTTGGTAACTTCCTCCGTTATTAATACTATAGCCCATAGTGTAACCTGTAGTTGGGCTTGTCAGGTTAATTCTTATCTCAGCAGGATCTTCATAACAATTACTATTGGTATGTGAAACAGTGTAAGTAGGCTTTGGATTATTTGGAACATTAATTTTAATTGTTTTTTCACAGTTGCCCTCAACTACTCTAATGGTATAAAGACCTGGTGTTGGAGCATCAATTTCTTTTGAATTCTGAAAAGTAGCAGAGCCATTTACAAAATAAGAATACGTTTTCCAATCCGGATCTGTTGTTATCAGAATTTTCCCAGGTCCACAATCAGTTAAAGGTTTTATAATAGATGGTACCGCTTTTATTTCACTAGCAGGAGTATTTATGCCAACATAATAATTATTATAAGTACATCCATCTTCTGTTCTCACTATGAAAGAATATCCTCCTGAATCTAAATTACTAAAAAGGTAATCTGCATTGGTAACCGGACCTACTTTTTGAACTGAAGTTCCATTTTTAAAAAGTTCATAGTAATACTGTCCTCTAACACCAGAAGTGTTTACTTTGATACTTCCTTTATCACCATAACAAATTGGTTGTGTTACAATTGTTTCAACATCTAACTTTCTGTCTAAAATATCAACAGAAACTTCGAATATACATGGATTTGTTGTAACGTTTTTTTGTTTAATATATACTGTATAACGTCCAGGATTATTTATTGGAGAGAAAATATTACTGTCCTGATAAGTTCCGTTTTTCGTTAAACTATACTCATATCCGGCTGGAACACCATTAACGGCAATTCTTCCCTTCGTGTTACAATAAATATCATTATACGTTATAGTTGGATTTAATTCATTTTTATATACATTGAAATAAAACTGATTAAAGCAAGTATTATTTTGATACCTGATTGTCAAACGGTATTGCCCTTTTGTATCTGCCCTGTAGTCAGGACCTGAACCTACAGGCTTCCAGGTACATGATGTATTTTCGTTAGCACATTTATCATTTGCAACTGCTGAACAACTGGTTTCATCAAGCTTTTCCCAAACAATTGTAATTCCTGTACCTAATATACCTGTTTTAATGTCCCTAAAATCAGCTGCGCCACATAAAAATAAATTAGGCAAAAATTTACCTGTATCGGGACATTGGGTAATATTTCCAGCATATGGAGCCCTTGCATATGGCAATACCGGGTTTTCCATTAATCCGTTAGGAAGTGATACTGTAAATTTTTCTTCTATTGACAAACAAGGTGCAAGTGCAGTATTTTTTACGTAATATACTCCCTCTTTTACAACTGTCAAGGTTTGCCCTGTTCCTATTACTGGTGTCCCAGTTGGACTTGTTGACCATGAATAGCTGCTATATCCGTTGGATGCTTTAATTTGAATACTAGTTCCACATAAAACTTCATTCTTTTCAAATTTACAATCATCAACATCCACTAAAAAGTTTGTTGATTGCGGAATACCGACATTACAGCTTGTATAAGAATCTAAACTTTTATCACCAAAAACTCCTGTATTATAAGTACCGGAATAATTTGAAAGTGCGGTATTCTGAATAATATTAGAACACACATCACTTATTTCACTACAAGATTCTACTACTTTAACTTTAAATCTGATTGTAGATCTACCGTCACCTACTTCAACAAATTCCTTTGGAATAGTAAATGTTATTGTACGGGTTGCAGCATTGTAAGTATGGGTAACTCTATATGTATTACGACCAATAACAATAGGCGCTGGCAATTCAACTATATCAGCAGGATAATTAAATTTTGTATTAATAGGTAAAATATCTGTTATGGTAAAATTGGTAGCATTATCGTTACCCTGATTCTGAAAACCAATTACATAGTTTAACTCCTTACCTAAAGTAACATCTTTATTACCCATATTGGTTGGAGGTGTTGTGGAATAATCATAAACCTCTTTAGTCAAAGTGATTTTTGGCTCAATAATATCTACAGCGAAAGTTGCTAAAAAAGCAGCAAAACCATCACCTCCTGTCGTATTGGTAAACATCCTGAAAGTACCTTCTGTGGCACCATTCGGTATAACCGCGTTTGCTGGATTAGGAATCTCTAAATAATCGATGTCAAAACCTAGATTATTTCTACTTGTAGGATTACGATTGGTAACCTGGGTATTATCTACTGTAATTGTCGCATTAAAAAAGTTAGAATCTGATTCAGGTGTAAGCGTTGTAGGATTAAGCGAATTCGTAATTGGCGTGAAAGTGCTATTTGCAGTAGAAAGAGGCACTAAACCATTTTTAAATAATAAACCATCACCTTTTTTATCATAATCGCCATCTAATGCTGCTACACCTATTTTTGCTTTAACCGGAAATCCAACTGGCAAAGTTTGAAAACCACTAATTGGAATATCAACTTTTAATAACTGATCACTTCCAGCATCAACATTGGTCATTTGAGCACCATCAAAAACCGAAATATATTTACTTGCAACTGTTGGGCTTTCATAAATAACAACCAATGACCACCCTCCAGCACTTCCTCCTCTTCTAATACCTGTTGTTGCTCGTATGTTAGCTACTGTATAAGTTTGGTCAGCATTAGGTAAAGCTTGTAATATACTGGTTACATCTTTAAAACAAACATAAACCCCATTATTAAAATTATTGCTATTATCCCCTTTAAAAATTACTTCTCTAGGATTAGTTTTACTAGCTGTTAATGTCTGATATGCACCATTGCCTATTTTAAGTTTAACCTGATTCCAATCCGTTGCAGCATTAGTACCACAATTAAAACAGTTACCATCAGTACTTGCTGCATTAGGATACATAGCTGACCAGTATAATCCTGCAAAAACAATTCTTTTACAATTATTATTGATCGCTAAATCTGCACTACTGGAACTAAAATTACCATTAGTATTATCTACATTAAGATAAACAGCATCTAAATCGTTGTTGTTTTTTGTTCCATTGTAAGGTAGATTCTCTCCTTTTGGAGTTAAAATTGTATTACCAATAATTTTAATATCACCTTGTACTTTAAGATACTTATTGCCCTTTCCATCATCAAGCCTTGCAGAAAATTTTGTTCCTACCTGCGCTTGTCCGATATTAAAAGCAAAAAACAACAAAAACACAAGAATAGCTGTACTCTTGATTTTTATTGCTTTTAAATACTTAACTTCTTCATAGAAAAAAAGAATTCTTAAATCATTAAACTGGTTTTTAACAAACAATACAAAATTTGTAATCATTGCTACAACCAAATCTGCAGGTTTAAAAGTAGTAGGTTTTTTCATGGTATTTACTCTTTTTGGGGCTTACTTTTATAATCTAAGGGGCTATAGAAAATAAAGTCTTGGCACTTTAAAAATATTTATTTTTGTTAGCCCTTCTTAATTTTTAAGAAGGACTTCATTCCTTATTCCTATTCTGTTACTAATTTTCAACTTTTACAATAACCATTTTGCTATTATAAGGTTTGTTTCCTTTTGCTTCTAATGCCTTAGTTGCTCCGGATAAATCTTCATGTTTTTCGTAATAGATATAATATTTACTTGTCGTCACATTATAAAAGAAATTAACATCCGATCGTCCTGCTGCTACAGCTTTTGTCAAAAATTCATCGCGTTTTTCAACGCTGCTATGAACTGCAATAATTAGATAATATCCACTATCAGAATTTTTAATATTCTTAATAATCTGCATGTTTGACTGATCTTCACCAAAATCAAAATCGCTTTCTGTTAATGGCGTACTGCTTATTTTTGTTGTCTCTTTTATACGCTTAAGAGCAGCAAGATCCTGTGCATATCTTCCTTCATCATTTTCATAAGCCGCACGTTTAATTCTACGTTTTTTCTCAATTTCAGTCTCAGTCTTAATACGCTCTAAATTTGCAATTAAGGCTATATTATCTTGTTCCGCTTTTATTTGAGCTGCTTTTAATTCGTTGATTTTTTCTAAATAAGCTCTGTTTAAAGCGTCATCTTTATTAGGAACTTTTTTAAGTCTTTCGTTATATAAATTTGTCAAATTAGCTATCGCATCCTTTTGAGCTCTGTTTGCATCAGCTATTTGACTTCTTAAAGATTCTATCTGAGCATTTTCAGCACTAACACTCTTAAATGGTTTAGGTTCTTTATAAATTCCTTTTTCGCTCAAATCATTTTCTTCCTTCATATCATTCAGATCTTTTTGCTTGTTAGCAACAGTTGCGTTAAACTGAGCAATTAAATCTGATTGAGCTTTACCTGAATTTTCAACCAATTGAGTTAAGTTATCAAGCTCTTTTGCAGTTTCGTCTTTTTGAGCTGCTGCGGCTAATGCATCGGCTTTCGCTTTAGCATCGGCAGCTAGTTTTGCCTGTAGTGCTTCTGCATCGGCTTTTGCTTTGGCTTCGGCTGCAAGTTTTGCCTGAAGTGCTTCTGCATCGGCTTTCGCTTTAGCATCGGCAGCTAGTTTTGCCTGAAGTGCTTCTGCGTCAGCTTTGGCTTTGGCTTCGGCTGCAAGTTTTGCCTGAAGTGCTTCCGCATCGGCTTTCGCTTTGGCTTCGGCTGCAAGTTTTGCCTGAAGTGCTTCCGCATCGGCTTTCGCTTTGGCTTCGGCTGCAAGTTTTGCCTGTAGTGCTTCTGCATCGGCTTTTGCTTTGGCTTCAGCGGCTAGTTTTGCCTGAAGTGCTTCTGCGTCAGCTTTTGCTTTGGCTTCAGCGGCTAGTTTTGCCTGAAGTGCTTCTGCGTCAGCTTTGGCTTTGGCATCCGCGGCTAGTTTTGCCTGAAGTGCTTCTGCGTCAGCTTTGGCTTTGGCTTCGGCTGCAAGTTTTGCCTGAAGTGCTTCCGCATCGGCTTTCGCTTTGGCTTCGGCTGCAAGTTTTGCCTGTAGTGCTTCTGCATCGGCTTTTGCTTTGGCTTCAGCGGCTAGTTTTGCCTGAAGTGCTTCTGCGTCAGCTTTTGCTTTGGCTTCAGCTGCAAGTTTTGCCTGTAGTGCTTCTGCATCGGCTTTTGCTTTAGCATCGGCAGCTAGTTTTGCCTGAAGTGCTTCTGCATCGGCTTTCGCTTTAGCATCAGCAGCTAGTTTTGCCTGAAGTGCTTCTGCATCGGCTTTTGCTTTGGCTTCAGCAGCTAGTTTTGCCTGAAGTGCTTCTGCATCGGCTTTCGCTTTAGCATCGGCAGCTAGTTTTGCCTGTAGTGCTTCTGCATCGGCTTTTGCTTTGGCTTCAGCTGCAAGTTTTGCCTGAAGTGCTTCTGCATCAGCTTTTGCTTTGGCTTCGGCTGCAAGTTTTGCCTGAAGTGCTTCTGCATCGGCTTTTGCTTTGGCTTCAGCTGCAAGTTTTGCCTGAAGTGCTTCTGCATCAGCTTTTGCTTTGGCTTCGGCTGCAAGTTTTGCCTGAAGTGCTTCTGCATCAGATTTGGCTTTGGCTTCAGCGGCTAGTTTTGCCTGTAGTGCTTCTGCATCGGCTTTGGCTTTCGCTTCCTCAGCTAATTTTAATTTTTTAGCTTCGGCTTCAGCTTTTGCTTTATTAGTTGCTTCTGCATCAGCTTTAACTTTAGCATCCGCAAGCAATTTTGCCTGTAAGGCTTCCATATCTGCTTTCGCTTTCGCTTCGGCTACTAGTTTTGCCTCTGCGTCAGCTTTAGCTTTAGCTTCGGCCGCTAGTTTTGCCTGTATGGCTTCTGCATCTGCTTTTGCTTTGGCTTCGGCTTCTAATTTTATTTTAAGGGCTTCCGCATCAGCTTTTGCTTTGGCATCAGCTTCTAATTTTATTTTGAGTGCTTCTGCATCAGCCTTAGCTTTTGCTTCAGCAGCAATTCTTGCCTGTCTTGCCTCTGCATCTGCTTTTACTTTTGCCTCAGCAGCTAATCTTTCTTTTTCTGCTGCTAATGCTGCTGCTTTTGCTTTTGCGTCTGCAGCTGCTTTTGCTTTTATAGCAGCATCTTTTGCAGCTTTTGTTTTAGCCTCTGCTGCAGCTTTTGCTTTAGCTTCGGCTGCTAATCTGGCTTGTAAAGCATCTGAATCGGCTTTTGCTTTAGCATCTGCAGCAATAATAGATTCTAAATCTGCCGCTTCGGTTTTTGCCTTGGCTTCAGCTTTGCGTTTCGCTTCTTCGGCATCAGCTTTTGCTTTGGCATCAGCTAATAATTTTGCTTTTGCAGCCTCTGCATCAGCTTTTGCTTTTGTTTCTGCAGCTAATTTTATTTTTAATGCTTCTGCATCAGCTTTTGCTTTAGCATCAGCAGCTAATTTTGCTTTTGTTGCTTCAGCATCTACATTTACTTTTGCTTCAGCAGCTAATTTAATTTTTAGTGCTTCTGCGTCAGCTTTTGCTTTAGCATCAGCCGCTAATTTTGCTTTTGCAGCCTCAGCGTCAGCCTTAACTTTTTCAGCTGCTGCTAATCTTGCCTGCGCTGCTTCGGCATCAGCTTTTGCTTTAGCATCTGCAGCCAGTTTTGCTTTTGTTGCTCCATCAACTCTTGTAATAGGAGTTGGTGATTTTTTAGCTATAACAGCTTTTGGTTTAGAAGTATCTATAAGAGAGCCTTCTTCATCATCGCCATAATAGTAATTTGTGTTTCTAAATTTATATGCAATTACAAATTCATGAGAAGATCCTAAATTCGTGAAATTTCCTAAGCCTCTTTCATAATTATATTCTATTGCGATATTAGGGGTTATGTTAAGTCCTAAACCTGCTGAAACTCCATGTAAAGTATTATAACCCGCCTGCGCCCAAATTCCTTGTGGAATAGTAAGCATTGCTAGTCCTGAAATTATAGTATTATCCTTTTTAATTTCTGTTTTCACAATACCGGAAAATCTACTTTGATCGAAAAAACCATAGCTATCAATATAACCTGTATACATAGCGTGTAATTGAATCGCTTTTTCGGGATCTTCTTTTATCATTCCTGAAGCAAAATTATACAGAATCAAATTGTTCATTGATAATCCAAAATCAAGAAAGGCGGTTCCGTAATTAATACCGGGATTAACAGCAATTAAAGTATTTGAAGGGAAATCTCCTTCAATGCTGCTATCAGAAATTATTTTTCCTTTATTTAAGGCACTCTGATAAGCACCCACATTTAATCCAAAAGTTAAATTGCTGTCTTCCTGTAAAACAATATTGTGTGCAAAATTGACAACTCCTCCAAAAACAGTCATCAATCCATAATTTTGCTGAAATAAGCCAATGGCATACCCATCATTTTCTTTTAAACGTCCTGAATAGTTAAAAAGATAGGTATTAGGGGCATCATCAAATTGTATGTATTGTCTTTTGTTATAAAAACTTATGATTGGGTTTTGCTCACGCACAAAACTAAATGTTGGGTTGATTAAATATCTATTAAACTTTAATGAATTTCGGACAGGTAATGAAAACGAAACAACTCCATTCTCATTTGTATCCTGAGAATAGAGTAATTGTAATGAGCCGTAAAATAAAGTTAAGAATAGTAAAAATTTCTTCATATTATTTCAGCACTGTTATTGATCCTTTTTTTTCACCTGCATCGCCTTTAATAACATAGTAATATACCGGATTTACATTTTTAATATCTAATCCTGTCTGAGGCCAGTCACCCTGATAATTGACAACATCCAGAACTTTTTCGCCATTAGAACTGATAATTATGACTTTTGTGTTTTCGTTTTTATATTCTTCAGGAATATTCCAATAGGGATTTGAATCACCGCTGAGTTTAATTATATTTGGAATTACTGTAGCGTCACCCTGTGGACCTTTAACTTTAAAAGTAAATTCTTTAGTAGAAATACATCCGCCTGCCTGAGAAATTTTTACCTTGTACCTTCCTGCGAAAGAAACTACATAAGTATCAGTTGTAGCTCCTGCAATAAGATTATCATATCTATACCATTCATAAGTTGGACTTGAAGCATCATCTGTTACTGATACGCTTCTGGTTTCACCCTCCTGAAGTTCAATTTCTTCAGCAACATCAATACTTGCATCAAAACTATTACTAACAAGGTTTATACTTCCTGAAGCCGTACACCCTCCAAAATTAACATCAACTGTATAAACGCCGGCTTCACTAGTGGCATAAGTACGGGTTGTTACACCGCTTATTACTACTCCATCTTTTTTCCAAACATAGCTATTTCCGGAAGTTGCAGTTAACACTGTATTACCTCCGTTTGCACAAAATGGATTTCCTAAACTTGAAGATATAGAAGTGGTAGAACCTGATCCGGATATGCTAGTAACGTTAACACGATTAGAACTGTAATTATTATCAGAACAAGGACCGTAGTCAATTTTTGCGTAATAACTACCTGGAGAGTTTACTGCTAAACTTGCTGCACTTTGTCCTGGAATTAATATATCGTTTTTGTACCAAGTGTATTTTAAGTTTATATAGTTGATAGGAGAAGATTCTTTTATAGCAGGTGTCGCATTATCAATAGAAAGTGTCAGGCTTCCACCGCTACAAAAAGCAGCATTTGCACCCTGATTATTAATAGAAAATGGCTCTACATAATTTTTATAATAAATAGAAAAAGTATCTTGATTATTGATGTTTCTTATTCTTTGACTATTGATGCCATTACTGCTTTTTATTCTTAAACTGTAATTATTAGATCCTTTAAAGTCAACAGGAACCGCAAACTTGATCCTTTTTTGTGTAGCAGATATTGTTGTTACTTCTAATACATTAAGGAAAACAGGTGTAGTTGAGAAATTACCATTCTCGTCAGATATCTCAACAGCAAAAGTTACATCAGCAGGTAAACCACTGTATGTAAAAGTTGTGTAATACTCATTAAAGGGTTTGCCGTTTACTATTTCTCCTGCACAAATATTCAAAAAATCAGATTTACTTGCTGATATTGTAGCTTGTGCATTAGAATGGTAAACGGTAAATAAAAATACTCCTAAAAAAAGTAATGATTTTATCAGAGAAAGAGTAGTTTTTTTGATCATATAGTACGAATTCTTGCTAAGTCTATATCTTCAAAAAACAAAATATCTATAAAGGTTTCAGAAAAATCATATTTATAATTTTCAATAATATCTTTTGCGAGTACAGAATACGCTGCGATACCTTTTGATTTATCTTTAAAGTTGACATCTGTATTTCCTTTATCAGTTCTTTCAGCTTCTACAGCAAAGCTATCCTTGGGGATGGATAGCTCTACTATAAGCTGTTTAGAATACTCTAAATTAATTACAGGTGTAATTATTGCTGTTGCTTGGTTTGAATTTTTTAACAATATAGTCTCTCCAATAGCAACATTTGAATTTGTAGTTTTTTCAATTTTGCTTTGGGAATATAAACTTAATGTTAAAGGGGAAACCAAAAATATTGTATATATAAAATACTTTTTAATACGTGGGGCCATATTCTTTTTGATCTTTATTTGGGTCCTGTGTAAGACGTATACATAAATTGTCTGGGGACTTTATTAATAAAATTTACGCTTTGAAATAAAAATCTAAATTATTTATCTGTTACCGCTTGAAGCAGTAATTTTTCCTAATTGAAGTCTGAAATCTGGTTTTTTTGGATTAAAAATATCTATAAAAGTTTCTTTGTTATCGCTTTGAGAGTATACATTAAAGAATACACTATTACCATACCAGCTCTCTAAATCTTCATTATTAGAATTGAATTCTGTAAAGATATTTCCTTTACATTGGTTAAAAAACATTTCCTCAAATTTGATTTTTTTAAGATTGGCATCGTTAATTTCTGTTTTACTATCTAATAAAACTGCAGGATTAAATCCTGAAATTACGCTTCTTTTCATTTGTAGTGAAGCATTTTCAGCAACATAGATAGCTTCTTTTACTAAACCTGACTGGATATCAGCATTAATATTTTCACTATCATTAAGCATCGTAATATTTGATGCTACAACTAGTGTTTGTTTTTTTGTAAAATCTGTTTCACTTTTTTTCTCATAAGAAGCGACCTCCATACAACGGGATCCATCCTTATTACTAGATAAATAAGATGATCTTACTGCTAAAGAATTATGTATACGACATTGCGCTCCCTGAGTAAATTTGTAGTCATCATTAATAGTTTTATATGAAACTAATTTAGTTGCATTAAGATCTCCTCCAAAAACACCAAATGAATCACCACCAGAGTAGCTTACCATTATATTCTCAAGAATTGTCTTATTACCTACTCCTGCTAATGTTAGACCATTAAAAGTGCCAGCACCTTTTACCTTTTTTCCTGCAAATTCAATTCTTACAAATCTTAGTATTCCTGAATTACCTGCAGCATTATCTCCACCATAAGTAGTAAGTGTAGGATCAAGATCTAAATTATAAGAACTAACATTTCCAAATTTATTAATTGGAGCATCACCAAGAATTACAATTCCTCCCCAGTCACCAGCTTTTTTCTGACTTCTGTTAGAAGTAAATACAATTGGATCTGTTTCTAATCCGTCTGCAATAATCGATGCACCTTTTGTAACTACCAAAGTACCTTTTGTCTCAAAATCACCAATAATTAATGTTCCTGGTTCAATTGTTAAAACTGCATTGTTAGTTAAATACACATTTCCCTGCAAAACATAAACATTCTTTTTAAGAAGTTTTGTACTTGTTGAGATATTTCCAGCTAAAATTTGGTTGGCTTCACTGTATTCAACTTTGTTAGGCTTAAATTCAGTCCAGTTATTCAACCAGTTTGTGTAGCCCATAATTCCTTTTTCTTGTTGAGCACTCATACTTGCAACTGTGAAAAGAACGCAGATAATTTGAGTAAATTTTTTCATGATAAGGGGGTATTAGGGTTAATAATAAATTTGGGATGCGTAATTATAAAAACTCATTCCGTGTTTCTAAAAAAATTAGAATACATCGAAAACGAGTTGTTTAAAGACCCTTTTTAAAATGTCCACATGAAATTTAATTCATATTTTTTAGACATCTTAAAAAAGGTTTTAAAATATTTCAAAAATTACATTTCATTCAATTCGTTGAATTCATGTAAAGATTTCAATGTTCCTTCGTAAAATAAAATTGCTGCTATTAAATTTGCCTTGTCAGAGTAAGGCATCATTTTTCTTTGAAAATCTACAGTAGTATCTAAGAAAGTAGTGGTTCCTAGAGCTTGATTTTCTAAAGATTTTTTATGTTCATTATCGTCCGGAATACCTAAATCCGCCATAGTAACACCTGGTTTTGTAACCAAAGCGATATAAGGAAGTGTTTTTACCAATACCTTGATACGCTCAATGTATAACTCCAATAATTCTCCTTTTTGCATACCACTTAATTCTTTTTGGTCGTGATATTTACGAATAAGAGCTGTTGTACTAATAATACTTTTTGGAGCATTTTTAGCCTGGGCAGATACAGCCCCTGTAGTCAATAAAAAAAATACACTTAAAAAAATAATTTTCCCTTTCATAGATTCTTATTAAAAGTTTGTTGTTGATGAAAACAAAAATATGTAAATTAACTTAATTTGCAACTTTAATATTTTTTTTTTTGAAAAAAAGACTTAAAAAAAACTTAAAATTACTCTTAAAATCCTCTGAAATAAGGACTTCGCATGTGTTAAAATTTATTTTGCCCAAGCACTGATTATGTAAGATTTTTATCCGTTTATAAATTGAAAAAGCATTTTTTAACAGTAATATATTAGATAAAAAAGTGTTGATTTTATACTTGATTCCAAAAAACTATTAACAAAAATATCTTAATATCTGTTTCAAATAATATCAATGTTAACAAAACTTAACAGAAAAAAAATTAACAATTAAGTTAAAAACAAATTATCTGATAAAAAATAAATATGATTATTAAAGTTTAATTTATAATATTTTTGACTCTATCAATTTCTTATATCTTTGCTCTATGCAATTTTCACAAATTTTAGGTCAGGATTACATCAAAAGCCACTTAATTAAAAGTGCTTCTTCGGGAAGAATTCCACATGCACAATTATTTATAGGGCCAGAAGGCTGTGGCACATTATTAACTGCTATCGCCTATGCGCAATACATTTTATGTAATAATTCAGGTAATGAAAATTCAAATGGAAATGATTCCTGTAATCTGAAATTTGAAAATATTTCGCATCCTGATCTTCACTTTATATATCCAACAGTAACTACAGAGGATGTTAAAACAAAACCTAAAAGCTTGGATTTCATTCAGGACTGGCGAACATTTATTCAGGAAATGCCTTACGGTGGCTTATTTGACTGGTATAAAATTTTGGGCGTACAAAACAAACAGGGCGAAATTCGTGTAGAAGATGCTCAGGAAGTTCTAAAATCGCTTTCACTAAAATCATATGAAGGCGGATATAAAATTATGATTATCTGGATGGCTGATAAAATGAATATTGCTGCCTCTAATAAATTATTGAAACTATTAGAAGAACCATCTGATAAGACCATTTTTATTCTGATTTCGGAAAATGAAGAAGACATTATCCAAACTATACGCTCACGTTGCCAGGTAATTCACTTTAATGGTTTACCCGACAAAGTAATTTCAGAAGCATTAGTTTCTCGGGAAAATATAGATCTGAACTTAGCTAAAAAAATTGCACATCAGGCACAAGGAAATTTTAACAAAGCACTTTCCTTATTAAAAGATGATGATTCTGAATATCCTTTTGAACAATGGTTTGTTAATTGGGTCCGTGCCGCATTTAGGGCTAAAGGAAATGCTGCGGCCATTCAGGATCTAATTTCCTGGAGTGAAGAAATTGCCGGTCTGGGCCGGGAAAGTCAGAAAAAATTCATCCAGTTTTGCATTGAAATGTTCAGACAGGCACTTTTGCTAAATTATGAAGCACCTGCTTTGGTTTACATCGAACCAAAAGTTGATAAATTTAAGCTGGAAAATTTTGCTCCTTTCGTAAATGGAAACAACATTCATCTTATTTTCAAAGAACTCTCAGATGCTATGTACCATATCGAAAGAAACGGAAATGCAAAAATAATCCTGACTGATTTATCCATAAAACTTACTCGTTTAATTCATAAAAAATAATTTGTAATGACTAATGTTGCTTCTGTTTTACTGTTGATTTTTTTGGCTTTGACTTTTTTACAATCCGGCTATGAGAAAATTTTTTACTGGAAAGAAAATGTTACATGGCTTAAAGAACATTTTGCTAAAACTATTTTAAAAAATCAGGTTCCACTTGCGCTTCTTCATCTCTTAATTTTAGAATTAATTTCGGGAGTTTTATGTATCGTTGGCGCTATACAATTAGTAACAAAAAGCGGCCGTGAGTTTGGCTTTTACGGCGCTATTTTTTCTTGTATCTGTTTATTAATGATGCTTTTCGGCCAACGTTTGGCTAAGGATTATGATGGAGCAAGAACTATCGTAATTTATTTTATTCCTGCCGTAATGGCGGTTTACTGGCTGAATTAATTAGCCTTTTTTTAATCTTACCAAAAGAAAATGAATCCAAAACACCCTTCAGAATCTCTGACTATACTAACTGATTTAGTTTTACCAAGCGAAACGAATCCTCTAAATAATCTTTTTGGAGGTGAATTACTGGCCCGTATGGATCGTGCTGCCAGTATTGCTGCACGAAGGCATTCACGCAGGATTGTGGTAACTGCTTCTGTAAATCATGTTGCTTTTAACAGGGCAATTCCACTTGGAGCTGTAGTCACAATAGAAGCAAAAGTTTCCAGATCTTTTAAAAGTTCCATGGAAGTTTTTATTGATGTGTGGGTAGAAGACCGTGAATCCGGAAGCAAAACCAAAGCCAATGAAGCCATTTATACTTTTGTAGCAGTGGATGATAGCGGAAGACCTGTTGAAGTACCGCCCATTGTACCTGAAACTGAGCTCGAAATTCAACGTTTTGATGCTGCCTTACGCCGTAAACAATTAAGTTTATTATTAGCAGGCAAAATAAAACCTGAAGATGCAACAGAATTGAAGGCTTTGTTTTTATAGTACAATTTGTAACAATTTGTAACAATGAACTTCAAAAAAAAGAAGTATTTTTACAAATTACAAGCCCATACAAATCTAAATCAGGAAGTTATTAATTCTGATTTATTTTGAAAAAGAATTTATAAAATTTAGATGAAAGAAAAAGAAAAAGAAAAGATGAGTTCAGAGAAAGATGCCAAATTAAAAGCGCTACAACTTACGCTTGACAAATTAGATAAAACTTACGGAAAAGGAACCGTAATGAAAATGGGCGACAAAGCCATTGTAGAAGTTGAGACAATTTCTTCTGGTTCCCTTGGTGTTGATTTAGCACTTGGAGTAAACGGATATCCAAAAGGGAGAATTATCGAAATATATGGTCCGGAATCATCTGGTAAAACCACTTTAACATTGCACGCCATTGCTGAGGCTCAAAAAGCAGGTGGAATTGCTGCTTTTATTGATGCTGAACATGCATTCGACAGAAATTATGCTGAAAAATTAGGGGTAGATATCGAAAACCTGATTATCTCTCAGCCTGACAACGGGGAGCAGGCTTTAGAAATTGCTGAAAATCTTATTCGTTCAGGAGCAATTGATATTGTCGTTATTGACTCTGTTGCTGCTTTAACTCCGAAAAGCGAAATTGAAGGTGAAATGGGAGATTCTAAAATGGGTCTCCATGCTCGTTTGATGTCTCAAGCCTTAAGAAAACTTACCGGGACTATCAGCAAGACAAATTGTACTGTTTTCTTTATCAATCAATTGAGAGAAAAAATAGGTGTAATGTTTGGTAACCCTGAAACTACTACCGGTGGTAACGCTTTGAAGTTTTATGCTTCTGTACGTTTGGATATTCGTCGTTCAGCACAAATTAAAGATGGTGAAAACGTGATCGGAAACAGAACTAAAGTAAAAATTGTAAAAAACAAAGTTGCTCCACCATTTAAAACTGCTGAATTTGATATTATGTACGGAGAAGGTGTTTCTAAAACCGGAGAAATACTAGATTTAGCTGTTGAATTTGATATTATTAAAAAAGCAGGTTCATGGTTTAGCTACGGTGATACTAAATTAGGACAAGGACGTGATGCAGTTAAGACTTTAATTAAGGATAATCCTGAATTAGCTGATGAATTAGAAATAAAAATTAAAGAACACATCAAAGAATTGGCTAACGCTTAAACTTTAAAATCTGTAAGTTACAGAATCTGTTAAACCCGACATTTAAGTTTGTCGGGTTTTTTATTAAAAAAACTACGCAACCTTTTATAAAATATATCATCGTTATAAACGACGTAAAACTTTGAAAGTTTGTCATACTACTTTCAATACTTTTTAGGATAAGTTTGGTTGGTTATTTTTAATAAAAATCCGTTAGTTTTTTGTTTTGGTTACTAGCGGGTTTTTATTATTTAAGATTTTCTCCTTTTTTACGCAACCTTTTTGATTATCAGTCATCTATATTAATAAATTAATTGAGTTTGATGAACTCTTTTTATCAACGTTAATATTTTCAAATCATGAAAGAAAAAAAAGAAGTTCAGTTGGATAAAAAAGGTAAAAATAAGAAGTCAAGAATTAAAAAAATATTACGGTTCATCTCAGATAAAATAATTCACAGATAAAATTTTGAATATAAAAGGGGTTTTAATTCAAAATTAAAGCCCGGCAAGCTAAAAAGTTTGCCGGGCTTAATTCTTATAAACTGTTTAATTTTTCTTTTTAAATTCAAGTAATCCTTTGTAAATCAATTGTCTTATTTCATCACGAAGGTCTTTTCTATTTTCTCCTGTTAATCCTTTTGTTTCAATAAAAGAGAAAATTTTTGCTCTCATTTTGCCCGGGCTACCGCTTAAAAATGTATAAGAAAAACGTTTTTTATTATCCGCGAAAACGATTGGAACAATTGGAATTTGATGGTCTATAGCCAACCTGAATGCACCATCTTTAAATTCATCTAATAAAATTGATTCATCATCAGGAACACCTCCTTCAGGAAAAATACAAATACTAAGCCCCTGATTAAGTCTGTCCTGAGCTCTTTTAAAAACTTCATTTTTACTCTTTGAAGAATTTCTATCCACTAATATACAGGTTCTTTTGTAGAAAAATCCAAATAACGGAATCTTTACCAATTCTTTCTTTCCAACAAAAACAAATGGATTTCTGATAATTGCCAGCATAAGCATAATATCTGTCATTGAAGTGTGGTTCGCTACAATCATGTAACTTTTTCCTTTTTCCAATTTTTGCAGACGCTCGGTTTTGTAATGAAAACCCATTCCGAAAAGGATAAATTTTGCCCAAATCCGGGCCATTTTAAAAAAATAGGGATATCCGCTTTCCGTTATAATTGAAGCCACTAAAAATGGCAGCATAATCAATATTGGAATGGCCATTAAAATGTAGAACCAAATGCGCCAAAAAATCCAAAAAATAATTTTAATTCCTTTCATAACTTCAAATGTAAGAAAACAGATGTGAATTTAGATTTTCGATGGACAGATTTTTGCTATTTTAAAAAAACAAAACCTGAAAAGACTAAGAACATTGCGAAAAACTTTGCGAACTTTGCAATAGAGAAAATAACTTTTCGGATATTGTAAAAACTTTGCAATATTTGCGTTTAAGAAAAAAATTAGAATGGCAAAAATACTAACCGGTGTTCAGAGTACCGGAACACCACACTTAGGCAATTTATTAGGAGCAATTATTCCCGCGATCGAATTATCAAATAATCCGGCAAACGAATCGTATTTGTTTATAGCCGATTTGCATTCGATTACTCAAATAAAAGACGGAAAAACATTAAGAGAAAATACGTATAGTACTGCTGCAGCATGGCTTGCATGTGGCTTAAACCCTGATAAAGTTACATTTTACAGACAATCTGATGTAGTACAAACGGCTGAACTGACATGGTATTTAAGTTGTTTCTTTCCTTATCAACGTTTGACTTTAGCGCATTCTTTCAAAGATAAATCGGATCGTTTAGATGATGTTAATGCAGGACTGTTTACTTATCCGATGCTAATGGCGGCTGATATTTTATTGTATGATGCCGAATTTGTTCCGGTAGGAAAAGACCAATTACAGCATCTTGAAATTACGCGTGATGTAGCATCTCGTTTCAATCACCAAATGGGTGAAACCTTTGTGCTTCCGGAAGCTAAAATTCAGGAAAACATCATGCTTATTCCAGGAACAAACGGGGGAAAAATGAGTAAATCTGCTAATAATATCATCAATATTTTTCTGGATGATAAGGCGTTACGTAAACAAGTAATGAGTATTGAAACTGACAGTACTCCGCTTGAAGATCCTAAAAATCCGGATACCTGCAATGCGTTTGCTATTTACTCTCTTTTAGCAGATGAGACTCAGATTACTCAAATGAGAGCGAATTACTTAGGAGGAAATTATGGTTACGGTCACGCAAAACAAGCCTTATTTGAATTGATTACTGAGAAATTCAAAACAGAAAGAGAAAAATACAATTACTACATAAACAACCTTGAAGAAGTAGATACACTGTTAAAAAAAGGTGCCGCAAAAGCATCTATTGTTGCTGATGGTGTACTAGCAAGAGTTCGGGAAGTTCTTGGATTTGGAAAATAGAAAATTAAATAAAAAAGCCTGAAAGAAATTACTCTCTCAGGCTTTTTTATGTTGTTTAAATTCTATTTTAATAGTTTAAGATCTTGACAACGCGATAATTAAGCGAATTACAATAACTATGACCGCAAAGATTGTCCAGCCCGAAACACCAGAAGAACCTCCTGAATGGTTTACTCTTTCTACTGTTGCATCAAGAGTGTCTTTATTTTTTCGGAACAAAGCATTCAGATCATAATTAATGGCATTATAGTTTACCAAAGATGAAATCATTGGACTCATTAGTTCATATCTAATTGCAGAATTACTATGCAAATTATAAACCTTGTTGTAAACCGCTTTAATTTTCTCATCTTTTTCAGTTGATCTAAAATGAGAAACTAAAACATAAAAACTGCGATATTTAAGAAATTCAACTGTTCTGTTTATATCACTCAATTGCAAATTTCCATTAATTGAATCTATCGCAAAATCAAGCTTTTCAGATATTTTTTTGCTTAGATTTTCCATAGAATTTTCAGGAAGATATTCTTTTACTGCCAAAAGATCATCAATATTATCGAATCGGTTCTGTGCTATTAATTCATTTAAAATCAAATCTAGATCTTTGGATAAAAATTTATCAATAAACGCCTGAACATCAGATTTACTTGAAGAAACTGTATAATCAGAATTAAATCTGTTTCGTGAATAATTCTTTTTAGAGAAAAAATTATATAAAATCCGATTATTACAAATAAATAAAAGTTGCCCGGCAAAGTTATTCATGGCAAAAATTAAATTATCTCCAAGATCAGGCTTCACATTTGCATTACCTGATCGTTCAATTTCAAATTGCTTTCTTGCTTTTTCAATGTCTTCAGAACTGAATTCTCTAAGGTTCTCCTTGTAAATGCCAGTATTTTCAAATAGTTCAATTATATTCATTTAAGTATGATTTTTGGTTGAACAAATATATTCTTTATATCATTTAATCCAAATTTAAGTGTTAAAAAAAACTTAAATAGCTTCAAACAGCTTTCCAGGCAAAGGTCTGATTAATCCTTTTAGTTCCATATTTAAAAGAATCCCTGATATTTTATAAATCGGAAATTCGCATTGGAGTGCAATTATATCGAGCAGTTCTTTTCCGTTTTTAATCAGGAAATCATAAATTTTTTGTTCTTCCTGTTCCAGTTCAATAAATAGTTGTTTCTGAACGGGTTTTATATCGCTTTTGATATCCCAATTGAGCATGTAAACCAAATCAGCAGCACTAGTTAGTACATTCGCTTTTTGAGTTTTAATGAGTTGATTGCATCCCTGACTATATTTGTCAGTCACACGGCCGGGAACGGCAAAAACATCACGGTTATAATCATTCGCAATGTTGGCAGTAATAAGCGAACCTCCCCTATCAGCAGATTCTATTACAATTGTAGCTTCAGTCATGCCCGCAACGATCCGGTTTCGTCGAACAAAATTCTCTTTATCAGGATTGGTTGTGCTCCAGAACTCAGTTATAAAACCGCCATTCTCCTCCATTTTTGACATGTATTTTTTATGTGCTTTAGGATAAATTTGGTTTAATCCATGAGCTAAAACACCAATAGTCTGCAGTTTATTTTCTATTGCCAGCTGATGCGCCACGATATCAACTCCATATGCAAAACCACTAACAATTATGGGATCTAAAGGAGCCAGATCTTCAATTAACGTCCTGCAAAATTCAATTCCGTATGAAGTAATTTGCCTCGTGCCTACTATACTGATTATTCTCTTATTTTTTAGATTAATATTTCCGGCAGAAAAAATTAAAACCGGGCAATCAATACAATGTTTTAAACGATCTGGATAATTTTCATCTTTAAAAAAAGAGACTTGAATATGGTTTTTAGTGATGAAATCTAGTTCCTTATTGGCCTTTTCGAAAACAGTTTTGTCTTTTAGATTCTTTAGTAATACTGAACCAACACCATCTATAGCAGCAATTTTATTCGTTTTTGCCTTGAAAATATCTTCGGCACTTCCAAAATTTGCTAATAATTTTTTAGCCATAATATCTCCAACGCCCTCTACCCGAAGTAAGGCTAATACATAAAATAAATCTTGTTCTGACATGGCTTGTATAATTTTTTAAAGGATGAAATTTTTAAAAACAAGATTTGTTTTCGTTTTGGCAAATATAATAATTAGAAGTAAATTCTTTCAAAAAATAAACTTTTGAAAGTCAAAAATAATTAATCACAAAATGAAAAATAATGTAACTTGCTAAAAAATAAATACATATCAAAATATGCAGATTGTTAATAAAAATTGTGAATAAATTTTTGATAACTATATTGGATGCATAACTTTGTTACTATGAAAATCGAAACTTACATCTCGCAGTTATTATATCGTTATCAGTGTGTAACGGTTCCAGGATTTGGTGCATTCTTAACAGAAATGCAGCCGGCACAGCTCAATGAAAGCACAAATTCGTTTTTTCCACCTAAGAAAATGGTCTCCTTCAACAGTCAAATTAAAAATAATGATGGCTTGTTGGCTAATCATATAGCTAATACAGAAAAAACATCGTATGGTTTTGCTGTTAGTGCGATTGCTTTTGAAATTTTAAATTGGAAAAAGGCTTTAGAAGAAGATGGAATTTTATATTTAAAAAATATTGGTGAAATTCGTTTGAATAGTGATAACAATTTAGTTTTCAGTCCAAACCAGCAAAATAATTACTTGACAACTTCATTTGGATTGAGTCCTTTTGTTTCGCCTTTGGTAAAAAGAGAAAATTTCGAGAAAGAAATTCAAAGAATTGAGGAGAAAGAACCTGCATATGACGAAGAAAGAAAATCTTCAAATTCGTATTTAAAATATGCTGCAATATTTGTTTTGGGTCTTGGAATTACCGGAAGCATCGGATATCCACTTTATCAACAAGAAATTGCAACACAAACGCTTGTTGTTGAAAGCACTGTACAAAAAAAGGTACAGAACAAAATTCAGGAAGCTACCTTCATGATCCAGAATCCTTTACCGGCAGTAACGCTGTCTGTAGATACTTCAAAAACAGAAACTGTTGAAAAGACAATGCCATATCATATTATTGCAGGTGCTTTTAGAAGTGAACAAAATGCTAAAAAAGCATATAATCAACTAATAAAAAATGGCTATGATGCCAGGATGCTTGGTGAAAATAAACACGGATTATTTCCTGTTTTGTATGGAAGTTACGCGACTATGGCTGAAGCTGAAAAAGCACAAAAAGAAATACAAAAGGCTGAAAATCCGGATGCCTGGATATTAGTTGAAAATTTATAATGCCAGACGTAAAAGTACATTCATTTTGTTATTTACTTTAAAAACAAAAAAAAGATTATGAAATTTACCATTCGAGTATTTTTAATTGTATGCCTTTTTTTAACCTCACAAGGCTATTATGCACAGCAAACACCTGTTCAATCAGAAAAAGCGATTCAGGAGGCTAAAAAAGCTAAAGAATATCAAAATAAAGTAGATAAAGAGCAGAAAAAAATTGACAAGCATCAGCGAGAGGTTAAAACCGCAGAAAAATCTATTAAGAAAACAGAAAAGAAAATAGAAAAACAAAAATCTGCAAATCAAAAAACGGAAAGTCAAATTGAATCCAGCAAAAATTCTGAAGAAGAAATTCAGAAACTAAAAATAAAATCTACCAAACAAAAGCTTGAAATAGATAAACTGGAGCTCAAATTATTACAACAAAAAAAAGAATTAGACCAAATTAGAACGTCTTTTTAATACAAAAAAATCCTATTCTGAGCGAATAGGATTTTTTGTTTAACGTGGAACAATTTCAGCGTCCTGGGAAAGAATTACTTTTTTGTTTTGGTAAATAGTCAAACCTGCCGGAGCAGTACCATTTTCTCGTAGAGGCGATATATGACATTCGTAAATATATTCTCCTTTTTTAAATTCAAATCGATGATTTCCTCCATTTCCATCTAAAATCAACTTTCCCTTAGTAATTACCAAATCAGGTACTTCACTCATTGCTTTTTTTATCGACCAGGATGCATAACGGTAATTCTCATTTCCTAAATCATCTATTCTGATCCGGAACTTGCTGGTTTCTAATACACATTCAGGTGCTTTAAACTTTGCTATTGAAGAATGCAATTTTGCTTTCTCTTTAGCAATTATTTTGCTTTTCAAATCCTTTTCGAATTTAGACTGGTAATTTATCGAAATCAGGCGTCCGTCTGTATCAAACCATACTGTGCCCTGATTAAGCACAATACCTCTCCAGCCCATTTCTGACCAGTCTTTCACAGGATTAGATTTTACGATTTCATTCTTTAGGACATCATCAAAAATCTCATCGTATCGCTTTATGAATTCAGTTTTGTTTTTGATTGTTGGTATTGGATATTCCCTTTTGAAAGGATACGAAATCATATCCGCGACAGCCTCTTTTTTATCATTTTTTACATTGTTGATGAACGTCTTTATGAACTTTTGATATCCAGGTTTTAAATCCTGGCCTAAAGCTAAATTTGAGAATACGCCAAGGAATAATAGAATTATGATTTTAAATTTCATTTTTTATAAAATAATCTGTGTTTTACGTGAAACATTTAACTTAAAGATACTTAATTTATACTTGCTTTGAACATTTTTAACTCATCCCAGGTAAATTCATCACCGTGTTTTTCTTTTAATCCGTTTAGGGATTCCTCCTGATAAAATTCAAAAGCATCACGCAGTGCCAGTATCTTATCGTACGGTAGAACATCCGAGATTTCGATTTTTTTTGCCTGAATCAATTTAACCAAATGCATTTCAATAGTTTGTACAGTAAGCTTACGCATTCGGGCAATATCCTGAACCGAATTTTTCTCGATCCACAAATCGTATGTTTCTTCTACAGTAGTTTTCTTAACTGTTTTTGGGTCGTTTTTATCTAATTTTTTTGCAGTATAGCGCATAACTGGCTCATCAAGTTTGAAAATATCAGTATTACTCATTTGAAACTCCTCACGTATTTTCGAAATCTTATCTGATTTGTAATTTTTAATCGCTGTAGACGTTAATTTTTCCCTGCAGATGGTTTCTCCCGAAACAACTATTTCGATCAGTAATTTGGCCTTCATTAAGTGTAAAACAGCCTTTGTCTGAAGATCATCCAATAACGCTAATTCTTCATAAAATTCTTTTACTTTTTTGAATTTCTGAATTTCAGCCATTTTCTGAAGAAGATCTGTAACCAATTTATCCATTGGTTTAAAAAAATAATCATAAGCCGCCACTACCCTTTCCTGAACAAAAAATAAATCAACAGTTTCTTTACTAAAAATTTTATTGAGCTGCTGCACAAATTTTTGCGAAGGGTTAATGAGTAATTCAATTATTTCAAGACGTTTATGAGCCCAAACGGAATGTTTTGATTTTTCGGAATTAGCAGCATTTTCGTTATAACTAAATCTGTGATTACGCCATTCCTGAGCTAAATCAGACCAGTTAAAACTGTTAATCAAATAGTTATGAATAAAATTCTTGGTTTCGAAGTGCAACTGTTTTTCTAAAATATCTTCAGTTGCTTTATTCAAAGCATAATCCATTACATCCTGATCGTT
Source organism: Flavobacterium flavigenum (assembly GCF_027111255.2). Classification (NCBI taxonomy): domain Bacteria; kingdom Pseudomonadati; phylum Bacteroidota; class Flavobacteriia; order Flavobacteriales; family Flavobacteriaceae; genus Flavobacterium; species Flavobacterium flavigenum. Next base: position 3,072,664 of record NZ_CP114285.2, read on the forward strand.
TGAAATACCATTCATTTGAAGCGGAGAAAGCAAAATAAGCCCTTTTAAGGACGTTAAACGAGACAATGCAACATATGCCTGCCCGGGCAAAAAAACCTGCGATACATCAAGCGCAGCTTTCTCAAAAGTCAAACCCTGACTTTTGTGTACTGTAATCGCCCAGGCTAATTTGAGCGGGTAATGCGCAAAAGTCCCTAAAACCTCCTCTTCTATTTCTTTTGTAAGCTCATTTATTTTGTAGCGAATGTTTTTCCATTCGTATTTTTCGACCTCAATTGTTTTATTCTCTTCCGGAAAATGCACAAAGATTTCTTCTGCCGAAAGTGATTTTACAACACCCATCTTTCCGTTAAAATATCTTTTATCAAAAGATAGATCGTTTTTGACAAACATAACCTGTGCCCCTACCTTCAATTTCAGATTTTCTTCAACCGGAAAGATCTTTTCGGGAAAATCGCCAACAATAAAAGGCTGATAAGCATATTCATTTCCGGCCAAATCTCCAATTGCCTGTTCGTTGATCGAATCAGCCTTTGCATTGTGAGTTGTGAGCGTAATATAACCGGGATTATTTTTCAAATCAAAATCTGGTTTGACATATTCGTTTAAAATTTGAATATCCTCAGGCGTAATCTGATTATTTCGAAGATTATTCAAAACGGAGATAAAAGAATCATCAGTCTGTCTATAAATCTTAGATAATTCTATATAAAGCGGTGGATTTTGCTGAATTACATGCGAATGAAAAAAGAATTTTCCTTTGTAATAATTCCGTAATGTTCGCCATTCTTCGTCCCGAATGACTGGCGGTAATTGTAGTAAATCCCCAATAAAAAGCACCTGAACACCTCCAAAAGCCTGCGTATTTTTCCGTACTGTCTGCATCATAAAATCTATAGCATCCAGTAAATCAGCGCGTAACATACTTACTTCATCAATAATCAGCAATTCCATATTACGGATCACATTACGTTTTACATTATTCATTTTGAAATGCCTGCGTAAAGTTTCCTTATTTTCAAATTTAACCGTTTCTGTAAACTGGGAATTGTCTTCATATGACGGAATAAAAGCCGAAAAAGGCAATTGAAACATTGAGTGAATCGTTACTCCGCCAGCATTTAAAGCAGCGATTCCTGTAGGGGCAACAACCACTGTATTTTTATGCGTAGTGGCGATAATTTCACGTAAAAGCGTGGTTTTGCCTGTTCCCGCTTTGCCTGTCAGGAATATCGATTTCTGCGTTTGATTGATGAATTGTAAAGTGTAAGCAGCTGCTTCTGAGACGTTTTGCATTTGGCGTATATTGAACACTAAAAGTATCGCATTTTTATAAAATAAAAAAACCTAAATCTGTTGCTAGATTTAGGTTTTAGAATAGTTAGTTATTTTGGTTATTATTTCTTAGCCTCTTCTTTCGTTGCAGCTTTGTCATCTGCTTTTGGCTCAGCTTTATACTTATCGTTCAAAGCCTTAATAATTTCTTTTGTAATGTCATATTTGTCTTCTGCATATAATACAGTTGCAGCATCACCTGTACCGTAGATATATGAATATCCGTTTTTCTTACCGTAATCTTTAATGAATTTTTTCACACCACTAACAAGAGAATCCATTTCAACTCCGCTTTCTTGCTGTAATTGCTGAGCTAACTGTTGTTGAGCATACCCCAATTGTTGTTCTCTTTTTTGCAATTCAGCACCTCTTTGTTGTGCCCAGGCCTGACCGTTTGCCTGTGCCTGACTTTGAAAATTAGCAGCATCTTGTTTGAAACGATTTATCTCAGCTTGCAGTTGTCTTCCTTTTTCTTCTGATTGGGCTTTGTATTTTGCTTCAAGGTCTTTTGCTTCAGTATACTCTTTCATCAAAACCGAAGTATCTACGTAAGCTGTTTTTACTTCCTTTACTTCAGCTGTTTTGTTACATGAAACAACGAAAACCGAAAGTGCGATAATTACTAATGCTTTTTTCATTTTTATGAATTTCTATTTTTTAATGTATGGATGACAAAAATATAAAAAAATAAATAGCATCGACATAAAGTTTAAAAATTGGACAATTTTTATGATATTAATTTTATTTATCAGAGAAAAAACAACGATAAATAAACATTATTAAAATCGGCTTTAATAGCTCGATTTAAAGGCGATTTCAAAAAAAATCCGATATTTCTCCTCGATTAAGCCGAAATATCGGCTTAAATAAGCTTAAAATGCGTTTTAGTTGTTTTTTAAGACATAAATGTGTGATGAATACTCTTTTGTACTTGATGCTTTTAAATTCGATCGTAAACCCACGAAAAATGCTTTTATAAAATTCATTTTTCCGGTTTTATATTTTTCAGAAAGTAAACTCACATAAAAAGAATCAAATTTCATCGGAAGCACTTTTTCCAATTTCATGTCGACTTTTTCGAACAGCGATTTTATGGCTTTTTTAGAGAAATGCCAAAAATGAATTGGCACATCAAAAGCTGCCCAAAATTCTCCGTAATGTTTTGCGTCATACGATTTGAAATTTGGAACCGCAACAATTAATGTTCCAGTTGGCTTCAATAATCGCTTCAATTCCTGAATTTGTAATTCCAAATTTGGAACATGTTCCAAAACGTGCCACATCGTAATTAAGTCAAAAGAATTATTTTCGAGTTCGCTGATTTCTTCTACAAACTCAATTCCTTTTTTCTTTGCAATTTCTTTTGCTCTTTCGCTTGGTTCTACCCCAATAGTTTTCCAGCCATCATTTTTTGCTGTCAATAAAAAATCTCCGGTCCCGGCACCAATGTCTAAAAGTTGCCCTTTTTGAAATTGCTCGGAATTAATCAAATTCAGTTTATTTTTTAAAGCGATGTTTTTTACAAAATGATAGGCTTTTTCAAAAACTGAACGTTTGTTATCTGTATGCGAAATATAATCTTCGCTTTCATAATATCTTCCTAAGTTTTGTAAATCTGGCTGCGGAGATGTAATCAGCATATCCAAATCTTCATCATAATACAATTCAAAAATTTCTTTAGAAACCGAATGATCTTTTACAGTAAGAAAATGTTTTTTGTTTAAAACGTCCATTTATAATTTTATGTTTTTGATTTAATTTCATAGTAAACCCTAAAAACGAAAGTTCCATTTTTAGTGTCTGTTGTTTTATTTATTTTGAATGTTCCAGTTTATTTTGACACCAGACATTTTCTGATTTTCAATTCTTGTTTCTGCACAGATTGTAAATCCGTTTTTGATATAAAACAACAAAGGAGATTTATAAAATTCCTTATTTTGCTTTACATTATTTTCGTGATCAACAACCCAACCGTTCAAATCTTCTTTGTTCTTTTTTAATTCATTCATCAATAAAGATCCTTTTCCTGTTCCCTGAATTTCTTTATCTAAAATTATTGCAAACCAATCTTCACCGTCTCTTAAAAAAGTAAATGCCCAGCCTTTTGTTTTACCTTCATCGTTAATTAGAAAGTAATGCTGTTTTTCAGTCAAAGGATCAAGATAAACATCGAATTCGTCAATAGTTTGATAATTCAATTTTTGTGCATATTCATTATTCCAAAGCTGCAATAAGACTTCTTTATCTTCATCAGACAAAATTTCTCTTTCAACAATTTTTATAAAATTGAATTTAAATTTCAGCTCTTTTGTCATTCCGAGGAACGAGGAATCTTCGTAAGTAACTCCACAATTTAAAGAACAAAACTTTGTCGATCTAGCAATGAAGATTCCTCGTTCCTCGGAATGACAAACTATATTAATTTCAAAACAGTTCCACGTGGAACAATTAAAAAATTTGTTTCAAGTTTCACATTTAAAGTTTCACGTTATGTTGGAACCTGAAACAAACAAAACCTGATGCTTGAAACAAATTTTACCTTCCCATATAAATCAAAAGCACAGAAATATCACTCGGAGAAACTCCGCTGATTCTTGATGCTTGCGAAATTGTAACTGGGCGAATTTTTGACAACTTTTGTTTTGCTTCAATCGACATAGATTTGATTTTATGATAATCAAAATTCTCGGGGATTTTTACCTCCTCAAGTCTTGTCAATTTATCTGCATTGTTTCTTTCCTTTTCTATATAGCCAGAATATTTAACCTGGATTTCGGCTTGTTCTAAAATTTCCTGATCCAGTTCATTTTCTTCAGCGTATGCTTTCACTTTTTCAAACTTCATCATATCCTCCAAATCCAATTGTGGACGTGAAAAAACTTTAAACATTTTATCACCCTGAGAAATTGGCGCACTTTCTTTAGCTTCTAAAATTGGATTTGTTTCTGCAACCGAAACGCTAGTTTCTTTAAAGAACTGAACCATCTTTTCAGATTCATTTAATTTACGTTCCATTCTTCGCAAACGAGCTTCAGAAGCCAAACCAATTTCGTATGACATTGGCGTCAATCTAAAGTCGGCATTATCTTGTCGCAACAATGTTCGGTATTCTGCTCTGGATGTAAACATGCGATAAGGTTCTTCTGTTCCTTTCGTAATTAAATCGTCGATCAAAACTCCGATATAGGCTTCATCTCGTTTTAAAATTAACGGTGCTTTTTCGTGTACTTTTAAATGCGCATTTATTCCAGCCATCAAACCTTGAGATGCTGCTTCTTCATATCCTGTTGTTCCATTTATTTGTCCGGCAAAATATAACCCTTCAACCAACTTTGTTTCCAAAGTATGTTTCAATTGCGTCGGTGGGAAATAATCATATTCGATTGCATAACCCGGACGTAGAAATTTCACTTTTTCAAAACCGGCAACTGAACGCAACGCTTTAAATTGAATATCTTCCGGAAGCGAAGTTGAAAATCCGTTTACGTAAACTTCGCACGTTTTCCATCCTTCTGGCTCCACAAATAATTGGTGACGCTCTTTATCTGCAAAACGATTTATCTTATCTTCTATCGACGGACAATATCTCGGACCGATGCTTTTTATTCTACCGTTGAACATTGGCGAACGATCAAAACCTGATCTCAAAATATCGTGAACATCCAAAGACGTATACGTCATATGACAAGATCTTTGTTCGGTCAATGGAACGGTCAAATCAGAATACGAAAACTTATCTGGTTTTGCATCTCCTTTTTCTTCGTTCATTTTAGAATAATCCAAAGAACGTCCATCGACTCTCGGCGGCGTTCCTGTTTTCATTCTTCCAGATTCAAAACCTACTGCAACCAAATCTTCGGTAATTCCGAAAGCGGCACTTTCGCCCGCTCTTCCTCCACCGAATTGTTTGTCTCCAATATGAATCAATCCATTCAAAAAAGTTCCGTTTGTCAGGACAACAGATTTAGATCGAATCTCAACTCCAAGCGAAGTTCTGATTCCTTTTATCTTTCCGTTCTCGATAATCAAACCTTTTACCATCTCCTGGTAAAAATCCAAATTTGGAGTTCCCTCCAACATCATTCTCCATTCTTCCGCAAAGCGCATTCGATCACTTTGAACTCTTGGCGACCACATTGCAGGTCCTTTTGATTTGTTCAACATCTTAAACTGGATCGCAGTTCTGTCTGAAACAATTCCGGAGTATCCTCCAAGTGCATCAATCTCACGAACGATTTGGCCTTTTGCGATTCCGCCCATTGCAGGATTGCAAGACATCTGCGCGATGTTCTGCAAACTCATTGTAACCAATAAAGTTTTTGATCCTAAATTTGCAGCCGCTGCCGCGGCTTCTGAACCGGCATGACCGGCACCCACCACAATAACATCGTATTTTTCTAAAAACATTTTGTTTTATTTTTTTTATTTCAGGTTTCTCTTCTTTTGATGTTTCAAGTTTACTGTAAATGTTTCACGTGGAACTTTTCTGTTGTTTCAGGTTTCTTTTTTTTTTATATTTCGAGTTATCTGAAACATGTTTCACGTGGAACATCTCTTTTGCTTTTCGGTTTATTTATTTTAATTTTTCAAGTTATTTCTCTACTGATGTTTCACGTGGAACACCGAACTAATTAAACTTTAAACAAAAAAATTAAAACAAAATTTATGTTCCACGTGGAACGAATTTCATTTAAACCTAAAACTTAAAAACGTTCCACGTGGAACGTTTGATTAATTTGATGCAAAACTTAGAATTATGTTTCACGTGGAACATGAATTCTAAACTTTAAAGAGAGATGTTTAAGTTACAGTTCCACGTGGAACATCGCTATTTTTTCATCTTCTTTCGAACGCATTAACTCTGCATCTTTATCTGTTTTGTCTTTGTATCCACAATAATGTAATATACCGTGAGCTAAAACGCGTTTCAATTCTTCATCAAAAGAAACATTAAAGTCCTTTGCATTATCTTCTACTCTTTCTATAGAAACAAAAATATCTCCGTTTAATTCGTTTCCGACTGTATAATCAAAACTGATAATATCAGTTAATGTATCGTGATCGAGATATTCAATATTGATCTTATGAAGATATTCATCATTACAAAAAATGTAATTTATCTCTCCTTCGTTTTTCTTTTCAGAAACAATTACAGCGCTCAACCAATCAGTAAAGGTTTTTTCGTTTTTTAAATTAAAATCTGTTTCGTAATTAAAATTGATCATTTTGTATTAAAATATTTTTGAACCTTTTGGTTAAAATTTGAGCGCAAAGGTAGCGATTGTCTATTTAAAATTTCTACACTATTTAAATAATCTAATAATGAGCTTGGTAATGCATTTGTTCTGTTTGTAAATTCAGTCTTGTTTGTTTCAGATTGACGCTTCGTATCCTGACCTTGTTGCTGAACTGCGTTATTTAATTTTAATAATTCTTGTTGAATATTTAAGATCCTTTGCAAGTTCTCATTCTTAAATCCTTTATTTAAAAGTTGCTTTTCAGATTGTTTCATTTGTTCAATAACAGATCTTCCTTGAGCATCTAATCCTTTTTTGGCTAACTCCTTTTGCAACTCTTCGCGAAGCTTAACTTGCTCTTTGTAGATTTCCATTATCTTTTCTGCATCCCCTTCTCCATCATCACCGTCTTTATTATCCTTCTCTCCTTTTCCGTTTTTACCGTCTTTTCCAGAAACACCTTTATCGCCACCTTTGCTCTGACCTTCTTTTCCTTGTCCATCTTTGCCCTGACCACTTTGTCCTTGTCCTGTTTTTTGGCCTTGACCTTGTCCCGGTTTGTCGCCAGGTTTATCTCCGGGTTTCTCACCTTGCTTCATCCCGTCTTTCATTTTATCTGCAAGACCTTTTTGTTTTTGAATGATATCTGGTAATTGCATCCCTTGTCCATCACCCGGTTTTGGTTTTCCACTTCCTGGTTTAGACATCGACATCTGCATATTGTTTAAAAGATCACTTAAAAAATCGGCTAATTTATTTGCAGATGAAACAGCATATTGTTGATGCGAAACTCCTTTTGGAACCTGAACGTCTGTCAAAGATTCAATAGCTTTGTCTACATTATATTGTACGTTTCCAATTTCCTTCGTTACATCTTCAGCTACTTTTGGGTTTCTTAAAGACAAAGCAAACAAACTATCATCGACATGTTTGAACTGTTGTTTTAAATTCTGCTGTACTTTTATATTCTTCGTATATATAGAAGAACCCAGTTTCATAGATTTGAATTGTTTCATTACATCTTCCTGAGTTAATGAATATGCCAGAAGATTATCCAAAACCTGACGAAGCATTGCAACGTCTTCTTCTAATTGTTCCTGATCTCCACCTTCCATACTGGAATCCATTTGTTGAGCCATACTCTTCATTTTCTTAGAAGCACTTTTCTGTTTTTGCTTTGCCGAAGAAGTATTCTTTTTGTTCAATTCATCAGATGCTTTTTGTAAATCATCTTTCAAATCTTTTTCTTTAGAAGCATCTGACGGAATATCCATTGGCTTCTTTAAGGTTTCGTTTTCCTTTTTTAAGTCTTTTAAATCTTCCTGAATTTTATCAAAAGCCTTATTGATTTCTTCCTGCTTGTCCTGAGTGTTTTCTTTTTCTTTGTTAGAAAGATCTTCTTGCTTTTCTGCTAGTTTATTTAATTTCTCAGCAACTTGTCCAGCTTTCTTTTCTACATAAAAACGCTTGGTCAATTCAACTAATTGTTCTAAATTTCTGGATTGATTTTTACTGATTTGTTTGAACTTTTCCATTTTATCAAACAACTCTTCACTATTTAATTTGTCATTTAGGTTCTTTAGTTCGTCTAATAGTTTTTGATTTTTTTCTAAATCTTTATCAGCATTCTCTAAACGTTTTTGTAAATCTTCTGCCGTTTTATCCTTTTTATCGTCTTTGTATTTATCTAAATTCTTGTTCATTTTCTCAGCAAACTGTTTCATCATTTCGTCTTGTTGTTTCTGACGTTTGATAAAATCGTTAATCTTTTGCTGATCTTTAAATTCTAAATTGTCTTTTTCTTTTCCTGCATTTTGGATTTTATCCATTTCAGAAATCTGTTTGGTTTGGTTCTTTAATGATTTAGATAAACTGTTTATATTTTGATTTTGCTGTTGCAATTCTAAATCATGAACTTCATCTGTTGTAGAAACTCTGTCTGAAAAAACAGAAGACTTTGTACTCTTAAAACCATGTGGTGCATCGTTATCAAAAACTTCAAAATAGTATTCGTAAGACACTCCTTCTTCGACAGGCAAATTACTTGGAAATGAAAAAACGAACTGATCAAACACAGCTTGCTTTACTGGAATGGTTCCACGCTTTGCAGTTTGTGGTTTGTTACGCTCGTAGAAAACTACTCGTAATTTTGATAAACCATAGTCATCTCCTAATCTTCCTAAGACATAATTTTTATCTAATTTCAAACTGTCTGGAGCTGGTGCAACGGTAATTGTTGGATGCTGATCTTTGATAACAGACAGCTGATAATCCAGTTTTTCGTAGTTTTTAACCTTATTATTCGAAGTAAGAATTTGATATTCTGTATTTTGAGCAATATTTTTACTCAATTTAAACTCATTTTCAGCTTTATTAAACTTTAAAGTTGCGTTTTCATCCTTCCAAACAATCTCCTGAGTCGACTGTGTATTCATTCTCCAAGTTACCAAAGTACCTTCAGGAACGATTGCATTTCCAGTTCCCTGAATGGTTTCTGATTTCTTTTTTAAGTAAGAAGGAAAATTCAAAACCATTTCGAAGTTGGCAATTGATGGAACGGTGATTACTTTTAATTCATATTCTTCAGATGAAACTGAATTTCCTTCAAAAGAAAAAGAAACATTTTCAACCGGTTTTTCAATCTTGAATTCGAACTTTCCTGGCTGAGAAGATTCCATAAAATAACTTTCATCACCAATATGGATCATGACATTTTCGGGAACAACGTTTCCTATTGATTCCATTTTTACAACAAAATCTTTGTTCTGTTCTGTTTGCAAATTTGAATTAAGAACCACAAATTTGAAAGGTGCCGGAGGTAAAAATGTAGCATTAAAATGCACTACTCTATTTAAACTTTGAGAAATGATATTGCTGTTTCCTGAAATATAAAATACGGCAAAAAGCAAAATTGGAATAAGTGCTAATGGTAAATATTTTCTATTTGAATTAAAATTGATCGCATTTCCAAACGGAATTGGTTGTAATGAATTTGCTTTTTGCTCTATCGAAGCCAACATTAATTCTGAACTTTCTGCCGAATTCTCAGAAGCCGAAAGCTGTAAAAAGTTCGTTAGTTTATCACTTACTTCTGTAAAATGATTTCCGATAATTGCCGAAGCATGATTATAATCGATTCCTTTTTGAAGTTTGAATAACTTAAAAATCGGAAATAAAATAAAACGGAACAAAAGGAAAACTTCTACTCCAATAAAAAGCCAGAATAAAAGTGTTCTTCCCAGAGGTTTTAACCAAAGGAAATACTCAATAAAAAGCGTAAACAAAAAATACAAAAGTCCAAAACCGGTAAAAAGAAGTATTCCTTTTATAAGTTCATTCGTGTAATATTTTTTAATAAAAGCTTCCAGCTTCGCGTATATGGCAGACGTTGTTTTCAAAATGAATCTGTTTTATTTATAACCCATAAAAGTAATAATTTTAATTAGATAATGATGAATTAGAAAATTAGTCAATTAAGCTACAAACAAGCCTTTATCTAATTATCTTCATTTTCAAATTATCTAATTATGAGTTGTATCTTTGCATCAAAATTTATACAAAATGTCAAAGCAAGTTCGTGTGCGTTTTGCACCAAGTCCAACAGGACCTTTACATATTGGCGGAGTTCGTACTGCCCTATTTAATTATTTATTTGCCAAGAAAAACAAAGGCGTTTTTTATCTGAGAATTGAAGATACAGATCAGACTCGTTTTGTTCCCGGAGCTGAAGCTTATATTATGGAAGCTTTAGAATGGTTAGGAATAGCTCCTGAAGAAACGATTGGAAAGAATGAAAAATATGGTCCGTACAGACAAAGCGATCGTAAAGATTTGTACCAACAATATGCAGATCAGCTGATCAATTCTGGTTGGGCATATTATGCTTTTGATACTCCGGAAGCACTTGATGCTTTGAGAAAAGAACAAGAAGCAGAAGGAAAAACATTTATTTACAATCATACAAACCGTGAAAAATTGCAAACTTCTTTGGTGATTTCTGCTGATGAAGTGGCGACGAGAATTGCAAATGGAGAACATTATGTTATCCGTTTTAAAACTCCGGTTGACGAAACTTTACATTTAAAAGACATCATTCGTGGAGACGTAAAGTTTGAAACGAATCTTCTTGACGATAAAGTTTTGTTTAAAAGTGACGGAATGCCAACGTATCATTTGGCCAATATTGTGGATGATCATTTAATGGAAACTTCACATGTAATTCGTGGTGAAGAATGGTTGCCGTCTATGCCACTTCACGTTTTATTGTACAGAGCTTTTGGTTGGGATGTTCCGGAATTTGCACATTTACCTTTGATTTTAAAACCTATTGGAAATGGAAAATTATCTAAAAGAGATGGTGATAAATTAGGATTTCCTGTGTTTCCATTAGAATGGAAAACAGAGGAAGGCATTTCATCTGGCTACAGAGAGAAAGGATTTTTCCCGGAAGCTGTTATTAACTTCCTTGCTTTGTTAGGTTGGAATGACGGAACAGATAAAGAATTATTTTCTCTAGAAGAATTAGTAGAAGCTTTTGACTTAAACAGAGTGCATAAATCGGGAGCAAAATTTGATCCTGAGAAAAACAAATGGTTCAATCATCAATATCTTATCAAACAAAATGATGCAGATTTAGCGAAAGACTTCACTCCTATTTTAGTAGAAAAAGGTGTGGATGTTTCTAAATTTGATGTGACGAGAATTGTTTCTTTAATTAAAGAAAGAGCTCATTTCGTTTCTGAATTTTGGGATTTAACTGATTTCTTTTTCCAGTCGCCAACATCTTATGATGAAAAAGCAAGCAAAAACTGGAAGGAAGATACGCCGGCTTTAATGCAGGAATTGATTTCAACTTTAGAATATATTGATGGTTTTGATTCTGCTAATATCGAAGCAATTGTAAAAGACTGGTTAACCAAAAACGAAATTGGAATGGGTAAAGTAATGCAGCCTTTCAGATTAAGTTTAGTTGGAGCATTAAAAGGCCCTCACCTATTTGATATTGTAGAAATCATCGGAAAAGAAGAAACTATTTCTAGGATACAGAAAGCAATTGCTACTTTATAAAAACAAAAAAGTCCCGGTATTATCGGGACTTTTTTAATAGTAACTTTAAAAATTATTTACAGTTTTTGATATTTTCAAAATCCTTCTCAATCATAATTGAAGATATATTTTGCCCCATCACTGCAAAACCTCTAGGCATAAATAGATATAATATTTTACCTGTTTCACAATCTACAACAACTTTATAAGACATAAGAAATGATTGGCCAATAGGTCCCATTTGACCTTTACCTATTTCATAGGGAACTGAAAACAATACAACTTTGTCTTTATCTTTTTCAACAAATGCCCTGTTAATTTCATCATCAGAAACAATATTAAGTGCTCCATCATATTTTTTTATACAATCTTCCTTTTTAGTCTTCTCATATAAAATTGACTCTTTAACTAATAATGTTTTATTTTTTATTAAAGGACAATTGCCTTTTGCCATTTCTTTAACATAATTTTCAGAATTTACACTTTCATTTTGAGCAATTATGTAATTTATATTATCTTGTAATATATTCAAAGAATATTTATAATCTGCCTCCTCTAAAAATACATCTGCTTTTTTACTTGAAATTGGCAAATAAACTTGTGAATCTGGCTTTTGAGGATTTGATTCAATCTTAGTATATACAATTACATTTAAATATAAATTGGATTTAAAATCAAAATCTATATCATTTAAACGTAAATTTCTTAAAACGGCATAAGATTTATTATTAGCTTTTCTTAAAATTTCTACTTCTGATTTATTTTTAAATTCTATGTTCTTATTTATTGTCCAGTATTTTTTTGCATAAACAGTAATTTCTTCATTGTATAATTTAACCATCTTTTTATACGATTGAAGTTCTTCAGCTTTTTTTGGTTTACTCAATTTACTTAATATTTTTTCATCTTCTTCTAACAATTCAATAATTAAAGGTCTGGTTTTTAAATCAATAAAATCCTTTACATTCCCATGGAAATAAGAACTAATTTGAGCTTTTGAAACTAAAGACATAAATAGGAATAAATAAAATAGAATTCTTTTCATAATTTTTGTTTTTATATTAATTTGAGTCAAAAGTATAATAATAATTAACAAATAAAATCATGTAAAAAAATAAATAATAAAAAACAATTGTTATTATTATTCGTATTTTTAAAAAATTAATAAAAACCAAATTATATCACCATGGGTACAGCATTTATTATCTTATTAGTATTCGCATTCTTCATTTTAATGTCCTCTTTTTTTACTGTAAAACAACAATCTTCAGTAGTAATAGAAAGATTTGGAAAATTTCAGAGTGTTAGAAATTCAGGATTACAATTAAAAATTCCGGTTGTTGACAGAGTTGCCGGACGTGTAAATCTTAAAATTCAACAGTTAGATGTTATCATCGAAACCAAAACAAGAGATAACGTTTTTATCAAAATGAAAGTCTCTGTTCAGTTTAAAGTTATTCAGGAAAAAGTATATGATGCTTTCTACAAACTGGAATATCCACACGATCAGATTACCGCTTATGTATTTGATGTGGTTCGTGCCGAAGTTCCAAAACTAAAACTGGATGATGTTTTCGAAAGAAAAGATGACATTGCCATTGCAGTAAAAAGAGAATTAAACGAAGCAATGACTACTTACGGCTATGATATTATCAATACTTTGGTAACCGATATTGATCCGGATATCCAGGTAAAAAATGCAATGAACAGAATCAACGCTGCCGACAGAGAAAAAACGGCTGCAGAATTTGAAGCTGAAAGTTCAAGAATCAGAATCGTTGCAAAAGCAAAAGCTGAAGCTGAAAGTAAACGTTTACAAGGACAAGGTATTGCAGATCAGCGTCGTGAAATTGCAAGAGGTTTAGTAGAAAGTGTTGAAGTTTTGAACAATGTTGGAATCAATTCTCAAGAAGCTTCTGCCCTAATTGTTGTGACGCAGCATTACGATACTTTACAGGCAATTGGGGCTGATGCAAATTCAAATTTAATCCTTCTTCCTAATTCTCCACAAGCCGGAAGTGACATGCTAAATAATATGGTTGCGTCATTTACAGCTTCTAATCAAGTTGGTGAAATGATGAAAAAGACAAACAAAAAAGTCGAAAAACCAAAACCAATTCAGCCACAATCTGGTTACGAAGATGACATTCAACCAGAAACAAAATAATACAAAAAATGAAAAAGAGGCTTAATTGCCTCTTTTTTTATTTAAAAACCAATTGATTACAAAAGCTAAAATTGATGGCAAAATGCTTCCGTAAGAATTTGAAATGTAATCTTTGAATGAAGAAAAAATTCCACCAAGTACATTTTCTGGAGTAATGCTTTCCTTCGTTTTCTGAAAGCTCAAAACCAATTTCTGATAATTGATCTCTTTTTCGAGTTTCAAAATTTCAAGATCTTTTTCTATTTCAGCATAAGATGAGTATTTTTTTACTTGCATAAATTAATCATTAAAAAAGATTTCTGAAAATTTCTCTAAAATCGGACCTTCAACAAACTTGTCTTTTATAAAGAAAAGTAAAATTGTAAACACAAGATAGATCCCTCCTACTGCTAAAAATCCGAGGGCGTTACTTTCAAATAAAGAACCAAAAGCATATGCTGCAGCGAAAGATCCGAAAATCATAACCATACTAAAACACAATAAAATCAAAGTAAACTTAAAAATTAAAGTCGTTGATTTCATTGCAACTTTAAAACCCCAAAGTTTATAATACGCTAAATTACTGTCAATATAAGCCTTGGTGCTTTCCTGAATATTCTCTGTATTTTCTTTTAATTCTTCAAAAGCCATAATTTTAAATTTCATTAAAAAAGAAACACAAAATAAACTGATTACAATTGAATGTCAATATAATAAATATTTAATCAACTATAAATCAGGTAAACTTTGTGTTTCCTCGATTATTACTTTTGATATTTAGCGTTTTGTGTCTTTAAATCAGCTAGCTTCGATTCTAAAAAAGAAATAACTTCTTCTGTTTTATGACTTACATTTGAAAGTAATTCATCAAAAGTTCCATCGAGATTTTCTGTAGCACTTGCAAATTTTTCACGCAAAACTTCTGAACTTGCTTCTAAAGAATCTTTTAAATTGTTGGCAGTATCTCCCAGACTTTCTTTAATTTTTGCTCTTGTGTTCGAACCTTTATCAGGAGCTAACAAAATTCCTATCGCTGCACCTACTGCTGCACCGGCTAAAATTGCTGCAATCGTATTTGAATTGTTTGACATAATATTAAAAATTTAAAGTGATTAATAAAGATACTACTTTCTGAATTATAAAATTCATATTTGACCTTTGTACATAAAAATACCAACTTTATAAACAATTGAATGTTAACAACCCGTTAAACTGACCAAATCTACAGTAAAAAGTAAAATTATGCCTTAAAATGAATAATAATTTAAAAGATGGTTAATGTGATGGATAAAATTAAAAGACGTCTGAAAATGAATTTATGAAAGTTAATTTTAATTTAAATAAATTATATACTTTTTATTTTCAATAGTTTTTACAAATAATAAATAAAATATTTAAAATTTAATTATTAAATAGGTAAAATTGATTTTTATATAAAAGAGAATTTTTGAGCTTGAATTTCTGAATTAAATGAAAATAAAATCTCATTTTCAACTTTATCAACAATCCACTGTTGATAATCCTTAAAACATCCATAAATATAGTTCAAAACTAAAATAAAGCTCAATTTTAAAAGATTTTTAAAAAGATGATAAATGAATCGGAAGTATTTTAAAAACGTCTTAAAATCAATTTATGAAAGTCAATTTTAATTTATAAAAATTATAAAATATTTAGTTTTAATAGAAAAAATAAATAATAAAAAAAAGCGCTTATAAAAGCGCTTTTAATAAATAATATTGATTTTATTTTTTTACTATTTCAGAAAGAATTTCGATTTCTCTCTCTGAAGCAGATTTTGGAGGATTTGAATATAATTTCAAAATATCGCCTTCAAATTGATTTTTGAGATCTGAATTTTCAATATCTCTCAAATTCAAAAGTGCTTTCGATCTCACATAAGTCGATTCACTTCTAAGAGACATTGTATATAATTTTTTAATATCCTCTTCTTCAAAATCTGTAGATTTCCAATTTGAATATTTCAATAAAAATTGAGAAAACAACAGTGAAGCCTTATTATTGTTGATATTCTTCTTTAATGAATTTTGTAATAAAGAAAAACTTGAAATAGTTGCGATGCTCTCCCCTATCGCACTTTCAATTGCAATACGTTCCGGTTTAGTTTCAACTTTAAAATATTTATTGATATCTTTTAAAGAATTATTGATACTGTTTTCTTCTTTTTTACCTTTTTCTTCCCAGGCATCTTTCAGTCCAACAGTTTTATTAAATACTAATTTTGAAGCAGTTGAGTCTTTATCAACAGTAAAATAACCTAAACGTTGAAATTGGAATTTATCTTCATTTTGAGCTGTTGCTAAACTTGGCTCCACATATCCGGTTACGATTTCTAATGAATTTGGATTCACAAAATCTAAGAAATTTTTGTCTTTATAACTGTCCGGAGCTTCATCTGTAAACAAACGATCGTACAAACGAACTTCTGCTTCTACAGCATGTTTGATAGAAACCCAATGCAATGTTCCAGACACTTTTCTTTGGCTTGCTTCTGTCCCGCTTCCGCTTAAAGAATCGGTATCATAAGTCACATGAATTTCAGTAATATTTCCTTCTGCATCTTTTATAACAGATTCTCCTTTAATGATATACGCATTTTTAAGACGTACTTCTTTTCCTAAAGTCAAACGGAAATATTTAGCCGGAGCCTCTTCTAAAAAGTCTTCTCTTTCGATATATAATTCACTGGAAAATGGCACTTTTCTGAAACCTGCATTCTCATCTTCCTGATTATTTTCAGCTTCCAACCACTCTTCTTTTCCTTCCGGATAATTCGTAATTACCAATTTTACAGGATCTAAAACAGCCATTACACGAGGTGCAATTTTGTTCAGATCTTCACGAATACAAAACTCTAAAACCGATACATTTATTAAATTATCACGTTTAGCAATACCAATTGTGTTGGCAAAATTACGTAAAGAAGCAGCTGTATAACCACGTCTTCTTAATCCTGAAATAGTAGACATTCTAGGATCATCCCAACCGTTAACATGCTTTTCCTTAACTAGTTGCTGTAATTTTCGTTTACTCACAACAGTATGTGATAAGTTACGTCTTGCAAATTCTCTTTGTTTTGGACGAATTAGATTTTCATCAATAATCTGGTCTAAAAACCAATCGTACAATTCACGGTGAGGCAAAAATTCAAGCGTACAAAACGAATGTGAAATAGCTTCTAAATAATCACTTTGTCCATGTGCCCAATCGTACATTGGATAAATTTTCCAGATATCTCCGGTTCTATGGTGATGTTTGTGCAGAATCCTGTACATGATAGGATCACGCATCAACATGTTAGTTGATTTCATGTCAATTTTAGCACGAAGAATATGAGTACCGGCTTCAAATTCACCGTTTTTCATTCTTTCGAACAAATCTAAATTTTCTTCAACAGAACGATTTCTGTATGGACTATCAGTTCCTACAGTTGTAGGAGTTCCTTTTTGAGCAGCCATTTCTTCAGAAGTCTGACTGTCAACATACGCCTTATCTTTTTTAATTAATAAAACGGCCCAATCGTACAACTGTTGAAAATAATCTGAAGCATAACATTCTTCTGCCCAGGTATATCCTAACCATTCTACGTCTTTTTTAATAGCATCAACAAATTCCTGTTCTTCTTTCTCTGGGTTTGTATCGTCAAAACGTAAATTTACAGGTGATTGATAATCAATTCCTAAACCAAAATTTAAAGCAATAGAACTTGCGTGTCCAATGTGTAAATAACCGTTTGGTTCAGGTGGAAAACGAAAGCGTAATTTAGAATTTGAAAGACCTGATTTAAGATCTTCTTCTATGATTTGTTCAATAAAATTGAGAGATTTATCTTCTGATGCCATTATTTATAGTAATTTTAGCAAAGATAAAAAAGTTTATAGTTTACAGTTTATAGTTTATGGTTTTCTTTGGGAAACTTACTCTAAACTTGAAACTTAAAACTTGAAACTAAATTTTAAAATGGGAGTTATAAAATTAAAAAACATCCGTACTTTTTCTTATCATGGATGTATGATTGAAGAAGGAAAAATAGGATCTAATTACACTGTTGACTTAAAAATTAAAACCAATTTACAGCAATCAGCAGAAACAGATGACTTAACTGATACAGTCGATTATGTACATTTGAATAAAATTGTTACGGAAGAAATGGCAATTCGTTCGCATTTATTAGAACATGTAGCCAAAAGAATCAACATTCGCATATTAAATGAGATTGAAACAGTAGAAAAAACAACAGTTTCCGTTTCGAAGATTAATCCCCCTATTAGTGGTGATGTTGAATCAGTTACCATAAAAATGACGGAAATAAGAAAGTAATTCTTTAGGTTAAAACCGTATTTTTTCAAAATAGTTTATTCGAAACTTTTGAATTTTAAAGATTTTAGTTACTTTTGCCATCCGTTCAAGCAATGGCGTCGTGGCCGAGTGGCTAGGCTGGGCTCTGCAAAAGCTCCTACTCCGGTTCGAATCCGGACGATGCCTCTAAACCTTCAAGGAAACTTGGAGGTTTTTTTTATGGTTAATTTTTAAGAAAAATTAATTAAAGAGATAGTTCGAATCCAGACGATGCCCCTAAACCTTCAAGGAAACTTGGAGGTTTTTTTATATCTAATTTTTAGGAAAAATTAATTAAAGAGATAGTTCGAATCCGGACGATGCCCCTAAACCTTCAAGGAAACTTGGAGGTTTTTTTTATGGTTAATTTTTAAGAAAAATTAATTAAAGAGATAGTTCGAATCCAGACGATGCCCCTAAACCTTCAAGGAAACTTGGAGGTTTTTTTATATCTAATTTTTAGGAAAAATTAATTAAAGAGATAGTTCGAATCCGGAGGATGAATCAAAATTTTCAAGGAAACATGGAGTTTTTTATGTTTAATTTTTAAGAAAAATTAATTAAAGAGATAGTTCGAATCCGGACGATGAATCAAAATCTTAAAGGAAACTTGGATTTTTTTATGATTAAATTTTAGATAAATTAATTAAAGGTTTTGGATCCAATCCAGACGATTCTTCAAAAGAGATACAGTAATGTGTGTATTTTTATATTTCTATTTTCTCAATCTTTTCATTCGACGGAGGAAAAATCAAACGTAGGATTCGACAAAGATTATAGACATTCTTTGTGGAGTTTCTAGTGTGATTTCTCCTTCCGTCGAAATGACAAACCTATCCAAAAATCAAACTTATAAACACAAAAAAACCTCTGCAATTCAGAGGTTCTATTTGTATTTTGAGTTATTAACAACTCTTATTTTTCTATCCTTTCAAAAGCATTTTTCATCATTTCTTTTTCTTTTGGAAACCATCCCTGAGTAATTAATACTACACCAAAGACCATTAAAACAATACTGATTCCTTTTTTAATTTTAAGAATATTCACAGGTGTCATTTTAGATTTTAATTGCTTGGCCAATACGATTTTAAGACAGTCAACCAATAAATATGTTATGATCACAGAAGTAAAAAAAGTAATCATTCTTGAGTTTTGCATTTCTAATTTTGGTCCGACAGAAATGATGACTGCAAGCCAGAATCCAAGAACTCCAATGTTAATAACGTTCAGTAAAAAGCCTTTTACAAATAAACTGCCGTAATTTCTTTTTAAAATATCCCGATCAATTTCTTCATCATTGATTTTTTCTACTTTTTTTAATTTTACAAATGAAATAATACCATAAGACAACATAATGATACCGCCAAAAATAAAAAGAGCAGGATCATCCTTTAAACTTGAAATTAACCTGTAACTTCCTAAATAGGCAATTGCTATAAAAAAAATATCACCTAATACTACTCCAAGATCAAAGACAATTGCAGATCTAAAACCTTTGGTAATACTGGTTTCTAATAAAACAAAAAATACCGGACCCACCATAAAGCTCAGAACAAGTCCCCATGGCAGCCCAGCCAGAATATCATTTATCATTCAATATTATTTTACTTCTTCTATTTTACCTCCAAAAACTGTTTTTTGGTTAATTTGTTTAGGTTTCCCATAAATGTAAATAGAGCCTCCTGCGCTTACTTTTGCATCCACAAGTGTAGAAGCATTCACATCTGCTTTTCCTCCCGCAGAAACGCTTACTGTGGTCTGAGAGGTTTCTAATTTACTTGCTAGTAAATAACCGCCTGCACCTAAACTTGCCACCTGGTTCGAAGCTTTTCCGGCTAAAGTAATTTCTCCTCCGGAAACTGAACTAACCTTAAGTTTTTCAACCTCCAAATTTACATTAATTTTTCCACCTTCCTGAGCACTTACTTTAAAACTTGTTGCTTTTATAGTTTCTGAACTTGTAACAATTGCTCCTTCATTAACATCAATAAGCTCAATATGTTTGTAATACAAAGTAACTTCTAAATCCTCGCCGGACAAAAGTTTTGGAAATGGCATTCTTATTTTTAGAATACCATTCTTATTAACAGCTTCTAATTCTGCTTCCCTTGCTCCTTTTATAACCAATTTATTTTCAGATGACTGAACTAATTTTACATTTAATTTATCATAAACTTTAACCGTATCAAAATCTCCTAATTCTTTGGTGACCTGACCAAAAGACATTTGGAAAAATAAAACAACTGCAATTATAATTAATTTTTTCATTTCTTTAAATTTTTAAATTTAACAACTTATTCTGCTCGTCGTAAAAAATGGAAATCCAGTTGTTTTTTAACTAAATCTGCATTTTTCACTTTAACGTAAATTTCATCCCCTAATTGTAAAATACTGTCTGAAGTTGCTCCCACCAGTGCATATTGCTTTTCATCGAAAGTATAATAATCATCCTTGATCTCTCTGATTCTTACCATTCCTTCGCATTTATTAGAAACAATTTCAACGTAAATTCCCCATTCGGTAACACCGGAAATAACACCAAGGAATTCTTCATCCTGATGATCCTGCATGTATTTAACCTGCATGTATTTGATACTATCTCTTTCAGCATTTGTTGCTAAGCTTTCCATGTTCGAACAATGCAGGCATTTGGTTTCGTACGTTTCTTCGTCTACAGAAGCACCTCCATCCAGATAATACTGCAGTAAACGATGTACCATAACGTCCGGATAACGACGAATTGGCGATGTAAAATGGCTGTAATAATCAAAAGCTAAACCGTAATGTCCTATATTATCTGTAGAATATTTGGCTTTGCTCATACTTCTAATTGCAAGAGTATCAATTAAGTTTTGTTCTTTTTTGCCGTTTACTTCTTCCATCAGGGCATTCAATGATTTCGAAATATCGCCTTTATTTCTAAAGTCAATTTTATAACCAAACTTCGAAATCACCTGCTGCATGGCAATCAGTTTATCTTCATTTGGTTCATCGTGAATTCGGTACACAAAGGTTTTCTTTTGTTTTCCAATGTATTCAGCCACTTTTCTATTCGCTAAAAGCATGAATTCTTCAATAAGATGATTGGCATCTTTAGAAACTTTGAAATAAACACCTTCCGGTTCTCCTTCTGCATCCAAGTTGAATTTTACTTCAACTTTATCAAAAGAAATGGCACCATTCTGCATTCTTTTCTTTCTTAAAATTTTAGCTAATTCATCTAATTTTAAAGTAGCTTCCACAATTTCATCTGAAACTACATAGGATTCCCCGGTAATAGAAGTTTCCAATGGAATCGTATTGTCTTTTGTTTCAATAATATATTGTGCTTCTTCGTAAGCAAAACGCTGATCAGAATAAATTACAGTTCTGCCAAACCATTGGTTAATAACCTGAGCAGTTGGCGAAACTTCAAAAACGGCAGAGAAAGTATATTTTTCTTCATGCGGACGAAGTGAACAGGCAAAATTCGATAAAACTTCCGGAAGCATTGGCACTACCCTATCGACCAAATAAACCGAAGTTGCTCTTTGATAGGCTTCATCATCCAGAATTGTTCCTTCTTCAAGATAATACGAAACATCAGCAATATGAACACCAATTTCGTAATTTCCGTTTTCTAACTTTTTGAAAGACAAGGCATCATCAAAATCTTTAGCGTCTTTTGGATCAATGGTAAAGGTAAGCGTGTAACGCATATCGCGACGTTTTGCAATCTCAGATTCCTGAATCGAAGTATCTATTTTTTGAGCATAGACCTCTACTTCTACCGGAAAATCTGATGGCAAACCATATTCAGCTAAAATAGCATGAATCTCTGTATTGTGTTCTCCTGGCTTGCCTAAAACTTTAATGACAGAACCAAACGGACTATCAGCTCTCTTTGGCCAGTCTTCAATTGTTACTAAAACAACATCTCCATTTTCGGCCTCTCCTATTTTGTCTTTCGGAATAAAAATATCCGTGTACATTTTAGGATTTGCTGTCGAAACAAAAGCAAAATTGGGCTGTATATCAATTACTCCAACGAATTCTGTTTTGTTTCTTTCAACAACTTCAATTACTTCACCTTCAGGACGTTTTCCTTTTCTACGGTTATAAACATAAACTTTGACTTTATCTTTATCTAATGCACGATTCAGATTATTGGTTGGAATAAAAACGTCTTCTGCAAAATCTTCACAAATAAAATAAGCTGTTTTACGGCTTGTCATATCAATAGTTCCTTCGTAATAATCCTGACTTTCAGCTTTTACTAAATATTTTCCAGGTTCCGATTCAATAATTTTCTTCGAACCAGCCATTATTTTTAAATCTTTTATGATCTGGTTTCTGCTTTTTGTATCATCAAGTTCAAGCTTTGCAGCTATCTGTTTGTAATTAAATGCTTTATTAGGGCTTTTCGATAAAATCTTCAGTATTTTTCCTGAGAAATCTTTCTCATTTTTTATCGGTTTTCTAATTTTCTTACTCATATATCTTTTCTTATAAGGTTTAAAATTACAAATAAGATATCAGATTAAATATTTTAACAAATAGAATTATTAAAATTATAACTTTCAACTGCTGGTTTTCATCGTTTTACACAATCAAAACAACTGAACTATTTAGTTATAGCTTTTTCAACTAAAATGCTTCTCATTTCGTATCTTTATAAAAATGCCTTTTATGGAAAGCTTTAAAACCATTGCTACATTCTATTATGACCACGAAACAGTCATTCTTAAACACTTATTAGAGCAAGAGGACATTCCATACTATTTTGAAAATGAAATCACTTTATCGGTTGTTCCAATGTATTCGGCAGCACTGGGTGGAATCAAACTCAAAGTTCATCCGAGCGATTTCGAACAAGTTCAGGAAATTCTCGACAATTTGAACAATCCGCTTAAAATCGTCTGAAACAAAAATTCAAACAAACTCAAATCAGACTAAAATTCAATTCAAAAAATAAAATTTTTCCTTTTCAACTTTTTTAGTTTTCAACATATATTAAATACAACAAAAAAGATTTTTAAAAATTTAAAAAAATTTGATGGTTATTATAGTGTGTTAATATGTCGAATAAATTTATTTTTAAAAGTATTGAAATGAAGTTTCTTTTAGTTATTGGGAGTTATCAACATAGTTATTTGTAGTTAAAAGATTAATTTTTAAGCCTTTTTGAATTTTAATTAACAACGGTTGACAACCAAAATTTGATTCATTTTGTAGATAAGTTGATATGTTCATTTCTGTTGAAAATAGCATTTTTAATATTGATAACTTTTCTAAAAATTCCTGAAACTTTTCTTGCATTTTTGATTTCAGTTTTGGATTAAGTATTTTTTTGACACAACCAAAAAAAACTTCTAATTTTCTATCTCAACTTATCAACATTTCCTGTTAATTTAAAGTTAACTGAATATCAACGAATTAAGAACTCCTATTAACACCCTAAAAATTTAACAAAAAAAATGATCTTTATTTATTGAATATCAGTATTTTATATATTTATAAAAAATGTTGATAACTGATAAAGGTTTGAAATTTAGGTAATTGCAATTATGATTTTTGTATTACATTTTAAGCAACATATTTAAGCAACAATTTTCTGTTAATAAACAAAAAAATAGTGAAAATTCCTCTAATTTATAGAGAACATTTAATTATTGAGTAAATTTGCAGAAACACAACTTAATAGTATTTAAAATGAAAATTTCGATAGGAAACGATCACGCAGGACCAGAGTACAAAAAAGCTATTGTAGCTATGCTTAAAGCAAAAGGATATGAAGTAACCAATTACGGAACAGATTCTGAAGATTCAGTTGATTATCCGGATTTTGGACATCCCGTTGCGAATGATGTATCTGAAGGAAAAGCTGATTTTGGAATCGTGATCTGCGGCAGCGGAAACGGAATTGCCATGACGGTTAATAAACACCCAAAAGTGAGAGCTGGTTTATGCTGGACAAAAGAAATTGCGGTTTTAATACGTTTACATAATGATGCCAACATTATAAGCATTCCGGCACGTTTTACTTCAATTCCACAGGCAGTAGAAATGGTAGAAACTTTTCTTAGTACTGAATTTGAAGGTGGAAGACACCAAAACCGAGTGAATAAAATTGCTTGCTCGTAAAAAAGCTAAAAAATTTCGGTGCTTCGCACCTCTATAAAAGCAAACCGGGCGGATTTTTTAAATCTTTCCGGTTTTTTATTTAATGTTTTGAAAATAACTTATTTGATTTTTTACTGACTGAATTAACGTAAATTTAGTCAATACACTGACGCAATTAATATAAATTCAGTCAATCTACTGACAGAATTAATGTTTTTTGTGTATATTTGAAATGTATTTTTAATCTGTTTAGTATGAAAAAACATTTAAAAAGAGCAGTTGTTGATGAATTTCGTCAAAAAGTGATACCAAATAAAGTTCTAATTTTATTAGGAGCAAGACGTGTTGGAAAAACAGAATTAATTAAAAATTATGTATCAGAACTTCCATCTGAAAGTTATTTGCAATTAAATGGAGAGGATATCAATGATATCAATTTATTAAAGGAACGTTCTGTTAATAACTATAAAAGACTTTTGGCAGGGATTGATTTACTGGTAATTGACGAAGCACAAAACGTTCCGGATATTGGTTTGATCCTGAAATTAATTGTAGATTCAATCAACGGAATCAAAATTATTGCAACAGGATCTTCAATGTTTGATTTGAGTAATAAACTGGGCGAACCTTTAGTTGGCAGAAAAAATACAATTTACTTATTTCCATTATCTCAAATCGAATTTTCTGAAGTTGAAAACTTTAAACAAACAACCGAAAATTTAGAAGAAAAATTACTCTTTGGAGGCTATCCTGAATTGATTCAGTACGAATCTTGGGAAGAAAAAAAGGACTATCTTTTTGAAATAATCAATTCTTATTTATTAAAAGATATTTTGGTTTTTGAAGGCATTAAACATGCAGATAAAATCTATGATTTGCTCCGTTTAATTGCTTATCAGGTTGGAAAAGAGGTTTCTGTACAGGAATTGGCCAATCAATTACAATTATCAAAAAACACGGTTGGCAATTATTTAGATTTACTTTCTAAGGTTTTTATTCTCTTTAAAATAGAAGGTTTTAGCAGAAATCTCCGCAAGGAAATTGTAAAATCAAATAGATGGTATTTTTACGATAATGGAATTCGAAACGCAATTATTAACAACTTTACTAAACTGGAATCCAGAACAGATGTTGGAGATTTATGGGAAAATTATCTGGCTTACGAAAGGATTAAAAAGCAAAATTATAAGAAGATAAAAACCAAAAATTACTTCTGGAGAACTTACGATCAGCAAGAACTGGACTGGCTTGAAGAACGAGAAGACAAACTTTCCGGATTTGAGTTTAAATGGAACGAAAATAAGAAAGTAAAAATTCCAACAGCATTCAAAAATGCCTATCCGGAAGCTGAATTTGAAGTTATCAACAAAGCCAATTACTTAGATTTTATTAGTTAATTTCAAATAAATCAATAAGATCTGAACTAAAATAATTACAAAAAACTTTACAATAAAAGAAGTTTTAGCCGTTTTATGTCTAAAGATTAACATCGCTGTTAATAACCCAATCGATCCGCCAATTAAAGCGAGAAAAAACAAGGTGTTTTCAGGAATTCGACGTTTTTGTTTACGAGCCAAAAATTTATCGTAACCCGTAATTATAAACTCAAGAACATTTACAAATAAAAAATATAGTAATAAAACTTCCATTGGTTAAAAAATAGAAACAAAGATATTATTTTAGCTGTCCGAAATTATCTCGAAAATAGATTTAATTGTTTATAAAATTTCTAATAACGGTGATAAATATAATAGGTAAGAATATTGTTTACACCAAATCAAATCAATGAAAAAGTATATTGTACTGTTTATATTTTCTTTTCAATTGTATTCTCAGGAAAAGTCAAAAATAGTTTTTAGCAACGAAACCATAGTAATAAATTCTGGTAATGCCTTAGAAGTTGAAACTTTTGTAAATGAAAGCAGAGCAATTTCAAAAAGCAAAAATACTCAGGAATATGCTATTAGAATTCCTTTTGATAGTTTTAGTGAAATTTCAAATATAAAAGGGTCAACTTATATTGCAAAAACAAATAAAAAGATAGATTTAAGTTCCTATTCTATTGTTACAATCGATGCAGAGAATGAAAACATTTATAAAAGCGACAATAAATACAAATATTTTGTGATGCCTAAAGTGGAAGATAATTCCTTAATTGAATTTTCTTATAAAACAAAGCTCAAACAGCCTAGGTTTTTATCCAGTTTCCGATTTCAAAATCCGATAAAAACACAAACTGCAAAACTTCAGATTCGATGTAATTCTTCTACTGAAATTGGATATAAACTTTTTGGAAATTATCAGGAAAAAATAGCTTTCAGTAAAACGAAAGAAGGAAATTTTGATATTTATACCTGGGAAGCGAATGATATTCCTGAATTTGAAGGAGAAGAGAATATGCCGAGTTCTTTATATTTCATGCCACATATTATTTTTTATATCAAAAGTTATGAAATAGAAGGCAAAAAAGAAGAGTTATTAGGTACACCTGAAAAATTATACCAATGGTATTATTCAATCACAAAAAATATTAATAAAACGGATCAAACGGCTTTGAAGAACAAAACATTAGATCTGATAAAAGATAAAAAATCTGATTTAGAAAAGGCAAAAGCGATATATCAATGGGTTCAGCAAAATGTTCATTATGTTGCCTTTGAAGACGGAATGGGCGGTTTTATTCCCAGGGAAGCTTCAGATATTTTTCAAAAGTTATATGGAGACTGTAAAGATATGGCGAATCTTTTGAATGAAATGTTTAGATATGCGCAATTAAATTCTAATCTGACCTGGATTGGAACACGCCATAAGCCATACACATATGCAGATGTTCCAACGCCACAGGTAGACAACCATATGATTACGAATGTAGTTATTGATGGTAAAAGTTATTTTATGGATGCCACTGATAAATTTTGTCCTTTTCCGTTTCCTTCCTCTTTTATTCAGGGTAAAGAAGCTTTGATAGGAAAAACAGAAAAGGAATTTAAAATAGAAAAAATCCCGGAAGTTGAATCCGGCAGGAATAAAACTACAATCCTGATGAAATTGAATCTTGAAAATTCTAGTATTGTGGGAGATGCAAGCGTAACTGTATCTGGTTTTAAAAAGAGTTATTTATTGACCCATCTTTCTGCTTATAATCAAAAAGAAAGTGAAATTTGGAAAGACATCATTACTGAAAATAATCAGAAGATACTTTTGGATATTCAGGAATTGCAAAAAAACGACTATCAGGAGTTCCCATCAAAAGCAAATTTTAAATTAATATTAGAAAATGGTATTAAAGATGTCAATGGCAAATTATTATTAAAACCGGTATTGCTTTTTCCATTAAAAGAAAGTCTTATTGATATTGAAAAAAGAAAACTTTCTATAGAAAATGACTTTGCTTATGTTTATGAAATACAGTATGAGTATCAATTACCATTGGATTATAAAGTAGAATTTATGCCTGAAAATGCAAAAGCTGAAAACGATTTAGGAAGCTTTGATATTCAATACAAGCTTCTGAAAAATAATCTTATAGTAACTCAAAAGATAGCATCAAAAAAATTAGTATTAGAAAATAAGGATTTTATACTTTGGAATTCTTTTATAAAAACACTAACCAAACAATACAGTCAATCCATAATTCTTTCTAAATAATGAAAAAAATAACTCTAATTTTTGTCTTGTTATTCTTCTTTCAAAGTTATTCGCAGGAAATAAAAAGCTACACTTGGGACGAAAAACCAATTTTTGATGAAATTTCGGCTGAACACAAAGACCAGCCTGCTGTAGTCTTGTTTGACAAACGCTGGATACATACAAGAGTTGGAGCTTATGCTTATGCAACTTTTGGAATGAATCATTTTGCCATAAAAATCAATAAAGCCGGGGAAATTAACAAATACAATAAAATTAAAGCCCAAGACAACGGATACATTCGTGATGTTCGTGATTTTCATGCTCGTATCATAAAACCTAACGGAGAAATAAAAATAATACCTCAGGATAAAATTATTGAAACGGAGATCGACAAAGTAAAATCAATCGTTTTTGAAGGTGTAGAAGCAGGGGATATTTTGGAATATTATTTCATTATAAAAGAAAATCCATCTGCTTATGGAGTTGAAGTTTTCCAGAAAGATATTCCGGTTTTGTTTGCCGAATTCACACACACTCAGGAAGGCGTAAAATTTGAAACTTATGCATCTTCAGAGTTTAAAAAAAGCAGTAGCAAGAACAAGACTATATTAACAGCCACTAATATTCCGATTTTTAAAGAAGAATCGAATGCAACAAACATAAAGAATTTGGTGAAGTTAATTTATATGGTTTCAACGCCATCAATGGACATTTATAATTGGAATTATTTTTTACCACAATATCTTGCTAAACCGTCTTTTCAATATTTTAAGAAAGCGCAGGCCAGAGAGTTTATTCAAAAATTAAATATTGGTACTGAATCAACCGAAGAGAAATTAATTAAAATCGATGAGTACATAAAAACCAATTTTGATTTTATAAGCAGAGGAGAAACAGCTCAAAAAATCACGAATTTAAACAATGGAAAACAAAAATTAACAGGCGGTGATATTTTTGACTTATATGGATTTACACTCAAAGAATTAAAAATTCCCTATAAAGTTGCAGTGGGTATGTCGCGATTTAATGGAGAGATTGATACCGAAAAATTTGTTGTACCTCTGTCTCATGAATTCATGTATTACATTCCTGAAACTAAAAAATTCCTGTCTCCGTATGAGAAATATTTGTCTTATGGTTATCCACCTTATGAGCTTCAGGGTTCAGAAGGCAGAACATATTATCCTGCCCTTAAAGAGAATTATGTATTAAGTTTTCCTATTGCTCCTGCTGAATTTACTGTAAATGAATCAAAAAGTACTGTTACATTTTCAGATGACCTGACAATGGCAAATATAGAAAAAACACTTTCTTATACCGGGTATGATGGACAGTTGAATAGGAATTGGGTGAAATACATTAATGAAAATCAGGATGACAAAAAACTAGGGGAGTATATTAAGGAAAGAGTATTTGGTGATGATTTTAATATAAAAATAACCAATTATAGTTTTGAAAATCAAGAGTTCAAATACAATTACTCCAACACACCTTACAATGTTATAGTTAAAGCGGAAGCACAGGAATCCTTAACTGAAAATGCCGGTAATCTGGTTTTGGTAAACCTCGGCAAAATGATTGGTAAGCAAGGAAATTTATATCAGGAAACGGATAGAAAATGGGATGTGGATTTAAAGTATGCTAAAACGTTCAAACACAAAATAGTTTTCAATATTCCGAACGGTTATGAAGTCGAAAGTTTTAAAGATTTGGAAATTGATAAGAAAACAGGAGGAGATGAAACCACAAATTGTTCTTTCAAATCAACCGTAAAAGTGGAAGGAAATCAATTAATTGTTGAGGTTTTTGAGATTTACAAATCTATAAATTACCCAAAAGAAATCTATCAGGAATACAGAAATGTAGTCAACGCTTCTTCCGACTTTACAAAAGCATCAGTAGTATTGAGACCAAAAAAATAAAAAGGTTTTAAAAATAAACATTCATTATTAGAATAATAAAAATGACTAACATACAATTTATCGCTAAATCCGTTAACACGGCTCCAATAAACATTCAAAACACAGTAAAACTTTTAGAAGAAGATTGTACGATTCCGTTTATCTCGCGTTACCGAAAAGATTCGACCGGAAATCTCGATGAAGTTGTAATCGAACAGATTGCAAAACTTCAAAAAGAATACGATACGCTTATAAAACGTAAAGAAGCGGTTTTAAAATCTATTGAAGAGCAAAAAGCGCTTACACCGGATTTGAAGAAAAAAATTGAAGACAGTTTTGATTTACAAGAAATTGAAGATTTCTACCTTCCATACAAAAAGAAGAAAAAAACGAAAGCTGATGTGGCTCGCGAATTTGGATTGGAACCATTGGCCAAATTAATGATGTCTGAAAGCGATTCTGATTTCGATTTTATTTCGACTCAATATTTAAATGAAAATGTTGTTAACGAAGAAGCTGCCATTCAGGGTGCGAGAGATATTGTGGCGGAATGGATCAACGAAAATATTTATGTCCGTAAACAGTTAAGAAGATTATTTCAGCGAAAAGCCACAATTGCTACCAAGGTTGTAAAAAAGAAAGCGGAAGAAGAAGGAGCACAGAAATTCAGCCAGTATTTTGATTGGGAAGAACCGTTGACAAAAGCTCCGGCACACCGTTTATTAGCCATGCTTCGTGCAGAAAATGAAGGTTTTATAAAATTAAAAATAGATGTAGATATTGACGAAGCGTACGATGTTATTGATGAAATTATCATTAAAAAACAGAATAATTCGACAGCACATTTACAGCTGGCGATTGAAGACAGTTACAAACGTTTATTGAATCCGGCAATTGGGAATGAAACCTTGCAGGAAGCCAAAGCTAAAGCTGATGCTAACTCAATTCAGGTTTTTGCCAACAATTTAGGGCAGCTTTTATTGGCACCGCCGTTGGGAGAAAAAAGAATTTTAGCGATTGATCCGGGATTTAGAAGTGGTTGTAAAGTCGTTTGTCTGGATGAAAAGGGAGATTTACTATACAATGAAACCATTTATCCTCATGCTCCTCAAAACGAGGAAACCATGGCGATTAAAAAAATCCGTTCTATGGTAAATTCGTATAAAATTGATGCTATTTCTATTGGAAACGGGACGGCTTCAAGAGAAACCGAATTTTTCATCAAAAAAATTGCTTTCGATAAACCTATACAGGTTTTTATAGTTTCAGAAGCCGGTGCTTCGGTTTATTCGGCATCAAAAATTGCGAGAGAAGAATTTCCTAATTATGATGTCACGGTTCGTGGTTCAGTTTCGATCGGTAGACGACTTTCAGATCCGTTGGCCGAACTGGTAAAAATCGACCCAAAAGCAATTGGAGTAGGGCAGTACCAGCATGACGTTGATCAGACTAAACTAAAAGAAGAACTTGATAATACGGTAATTCGCTGTGTAAACTCGGTTGGAATCAACATCAACACGGCCAGTAAACATTTGTTAAGCTACGTGAGTGGAATAGGAGAGAAGCTGGCCGAAAATATCGTTCAATACCGTTCTGAAAATGGACCTTTTGAAGACAGAAAACAGCTGAAAAAAGTGCCTCGATTGGGGGATAAAGCGTATCAGCAGGGAGCGGCGTTTATCAGGATTTCGAATGCTAAAAATCCATTAGACAATTCGGCGGTGCATCCGGAAGCTTATCCGGTTGTGGAGAAAATGGCTAAAGATTTGAAATTATCGGTAAACGATTTAATTGGCAACAAAGAAAAAACAGCCCTGATTAAGGCCGAAAACTATACTACATCAGAAGTTGGTCTACTAACACTGAAAGACATCATAAAAGAGCTTGAAAAGCCCGGATTAGACCCAAGAAAATCGGCTAAGGTTTTTGAGTTTGATGCGAATGTAAAATCAATCAAAGATTTGAAAATCGGAATGATTTTACCGGGAATTGTAAACAACATTACCAACTTTGGCTGTTTTGTAGATATCGGAATCAAAGAAAGCGGATTGGTTCATATCTCACAGCTAAAAGCCGGTTTTGTGAGTGATGTGAATGAAGTGGTAAAATTACATCAGCATGTGGATGTAAAGGTGACTGAGGTTGATGAGGATAGAAAGAGGATCCAGTTGACCATGGTGCTTTAAAAATCCAATATTTAAAATTGCTTCGCCTGTTCGCTATCGGTCGGGTCAAAATTCCAAAAATGATGGAATTATTAAAAACTGAAAACTCCCAAACTACAATTGTAATTTGGGAGTTTTCAGTTTTCAATTTAAGCAATTATATTTTTATAAATTTTTGAGAAGTTTCACCGTTTTCGGTTTTTATTTTAATTAGATATAAACCAGAGTGGAATGAACTTATGTCTATTGATGAATTCGCATTTTCTTTCGTGTAAACTAATCTTCCAAATAAATCATAAATTTTTACAGCGCAACTATTTTCTTTTAAAGAAATTATATTTAATGTGTTCTTTACTGGATTTGGCCATATTGAGAAAGATGTAGCTTTTTCACTAAACTCATCGTTTGATAAGTTAGATATATTCCCTTGTATTCCAATTAAATAAGATGATAAGTTGTTTCCCTGATATGCAGTAAAGTCACCACCAATCAATAATTGATTATTTGGCTGCAATAATATGGAATAAACAGTTGCGTTTGTGTTGTTATTATTGAAAAATGTAATTCCAGGGTCAAAACTGTTGTCTTTACTTCCGTTTGTATTTAAAACAACCAGGTTATTTTGAGTTAATGTACCATTAGAAGAGTAACTTCCAACAATTATTTTTCCATCATTTTGCAGGACGGTAGCATACACAAAGCAATTTTGAAAAGTAGATTCTACATCAAAAGAATTGTCTGCACTTCCATCGGTATTTAAGCGAATTAATTTCTCTCTCTGAATTCCCTGATAACTTGAAAAAACACCTCCCACTAGAATTTTATTATCTGGCTGTAAAGTTATAGAATAAACAGGATCACTAAATCCAGACCCTATATCAAAAGAAGTGTCTTTGCTTCCATTTGCATTTAATCGAATTAAATTGGCCTGATTCAAACTTGCGAATTTTTGAAAATATCCGCCCACCAGTATTTTTCCATCGGATTGTACTATTATAGTTTTGACTACGTTTACAGGATTTGGCTTACTGTTATAAAAACCAGTTCCTATATTAAATGTTGTGTCTTTTGTTCCGTCTGTGTTTAAACGAATCAAACAATTCTGAGATGTTCCTTGATATTTTCCAAAATTACCACCTACTAATATTTTCCCGTCAGGTTGTATAGCTACAAAATTAACCGTGTTATCAAACCCTGTACCTATATTAAAAGAGGAATCTTTGGATCCATCTGTATTCAAACGAATTAAGTAATTTTGACCCGTTTCCTGGTATTTAGTAAATTTACCGCCAACAATTATTTTTCCATCACTTTGCAATACTATAGAATTAACTGAACCATTGAATCCGGTTCCTATAGAAAAGGAATCATCTTTACTTTTATCTGAATTAAGACGCATTAGATTATTTTGAGAAATTTCTTTATAGTTCGTAAAATTTCCACCAACTAAGATTTTTCCATCATTTTGTTGTACCATTGAATTAACGGGAAAATTTAATCCTGTTCCAATACTCAAAGACGAATCCTTCATTCCATTGGAATTTAATCGGGTTAAATGTTTTTGAGTAATTCCCTGATTATTTATAATATCCCATCCTACTAATAATTTTCCATCAGATTGGATTGTCACAGTTTTAGATTTTGTAGGGTCATTATTAAACTGAGTACCAATATCAAAAGTGGTGTCTCTGGATCCATCTTTATTTATACGAATTAACCCGTTTACATTACTTCCCTGATAGCTGGTAAAGTTTCCCATAACCAATATTTTTTCATCAGACTGTATGGCTATATTTCTAATTCCGTAATGAAAATGACTTGAATTATCAGTCGATATTTTATTAAAACCACTTTTAACGTCGAAAGAAACATCTTTGCTTCCATCGGCATTTAAACGAATTAAGCCATTTTCAGTACTTTCTTTATAACTGCTAAAAGTTCCTACAACTATTATTTTACCATCAGATTGTAGTGCCATTGCCTGAACGTTATTATTTTCAAAACCACTTGTTCCAATGTCAAATGAAGTATCGTGGGTTCCATCAGGATTTAACCGTACTATTTCATTTTGAGGGGCGCTAAAATTTCCTTCTGCGAGTATTTTACCGTTAGGTTGCACAATCAAAGATTTTACATACCTATAATCACTAATTGGGGACTTAAAGGAAATATCAGTACCTCCATTTGAATTCAACAGAACTATACTTTTGCTACTCCTGCCACTAAAGCTTTGAAATCCACCTCCAACTAATATTTTACCATTGGATAATAGTGCCAAACAATATACAGTATCGGCTCCGGTGCCTATTTCAAATGAAGTATCTTTGCTTCCATCACTATTTAAACGAATGATACCTTTTTGATCAGATTCCTGATATTTACTAAATAAGCCACCTACCAGAATTTTTCCATCGGATTGTAACAAAATGGCTTCCACATCATAGTTAAAGCCAGCTCCAATATCAAAAGAAGTGTCCTTGCTTCCATCAGCATTTAAACGAATCAATCGGTTTTGAATCGCACCCTGATAGCAAGTAAAGCGACCGCCAACAAGTATTTTTCCATCGGGTTGTTGTTTTATAACTGTAACATCGTTATTAAATCCCGGATAAGCCCCAAAAAGATGTGTTATTTCTGCTGTATTTTGTGCAAATATTAAAACGGATTGGAAAACAAGTAATAAAAAGAGTAAAGTTTTTTTCATAAAATAATTTTTCTCAAATATATAAGATTTGACTGTAAAATATTTAAATGTTGTCACAAAAAAACTCAATTCTAATAAGGTCGGTGTATTTAAAATATATCCTTTCCAATACTATATATTTGTAAGAAATCATAAATCCCTAAATCATGAAAAAAACAATTTTAATACTCGTCTTATTACTTTTTTCAGTAATTGGACATGCTAAATTTCAAAAAGCAGTTTTGTATATGGAAAACGGAACCAAAAAATCAGGCCTGGCTGAAATGGTCGAAAATGGCGATTCGAAAGTCGTTTTCAAAACAGATGAAAAAGCGAAAAAAGAAAAGATTGCTAGTGATCTTATCAAAAAGATAGAATTCACAGATGATGAAAAAAATGAATTTCTGGCTGAAAGATTATATTTAACTTCTGCTAATGCTTTTTCCGGAAAGTTTTCTAAGTCAAAGGAAAAAAAATGGTTTTACATTCTGTATGACAGAGATATAAAAATTGGATGTGTAGATTTTGCAGGAACGATGCAATACAATCCTTCAAAAGGTAAAACTTCAGGACAGTTTGGAGATACAACGTACTATTTTGGAAAGAAAAAAGGGGATGAATTGTATTTTGGTTTTTTAAAATCGAGTGCTGGTATCACTGTTCATACCCAGACAGGATCGAATATCAAAAAAATGTCTAAGGAAGCTTTTGCCGGATGTCCGAAACTGATCGCTGCTATTGAAAAAGAAGATTTTAAAACCAAAACAGCACTAGAGCAGTTGATTTCTCTTTTCGAAAGAAATAAATGTAAATAAGAACATCGATAATAAAAAAACTCCCAAATTACAATTCGTAGTTTGGGAGTTTTTAGTTTATTTTAAAATCACTTTTTTGGTGACACTTTTAGTACCGTTTGTAATTTTTATAAGATATAAACCGGAAGATTGATTGGCAAGATTAATTTCAGTATTTTCAGATAATGTTTTTTGTTCTGAAATTAGATTTCCCTGAGGCGAAAAAACGGTAACGGTTGAATTTTCAGGAGCGTAAACTGTAAATTTATCAGCACTCGGATTTGGATAAAGCGTAATTTCTGATTTTTCAATATCAAAATCATTATTAGATAAAGTTGCAGTTGGCGGAAGGTAGAAATTACCTGTCAGCAAAAACGAATATAGTGTTTTTAATGTATGGTTAAAATAACTGTTTGGCTCGTTGAGGTTTTTCAGATCATTATAAGAGGCATCTAAATGCGACTGATTTTCTCCTGCCATTGCGGCACAGGCAAAAGCACCCACAAAAGTAGCGTTGTGCCATTGTCCGGTTGCGGCGCCGTTTTGGTTATAACCGTCTTTAACATTGGAAGAACCGCCAAGATTAACGCGAACAAAATCTGATGATTTTTTGGCATAAGATTTTGCATCAGCATTTCCGTACCATACATAATCTACAGCAATCCTCCACGGTGTTCTGGCTGCATCGTAAGTATACAATTTACCCTGATTGGCATAAGAGCCTGCTTGTGAAGAATAATTTCCTGAAGCTTCACACCAGTCAGAAACCAATCCGCCAACAGCATTGTTTTGCGTTAAATTATTATTAATAATGGTATAAGATTTAGCTGCAACCGAATTCCAAAAGGAAGTATCATTGGTAAAAACACCAAAAGCCCTGTAATACGCCGGAGAAAAGTACGATGGGTTTGTAATCTGGCTTCCGCCAAAAGCTTCGCCTGGTTTTAGAACAAAGGTATTGGCTTCAACTTCGTGAGTTTTAATAGCAGCAATTAAAGTCTTAGCATCATTTTTATAATTTATGGTTCCAATGCTTCCCCATTGGTAATCAGCAATAATCAGGGCAAAAGCTACATCAAGTTCGGCGTCGGTTGCCCCATTTTGTCCTATGGTTCCTGAGCAGCCGTTAATTTTCCAGTTCATAACGCCGTTGCTGTTTACATTATCTTTGTAGTACAGCCAGAGTCCGTCGAAAAGGCTTTTATCCGCTTTATAAACGCTTAAAAGCATTCCATAGCCAATTCCTTCAGAAACGGTTTCCCATGAATTATCAAATTTTACTCTGTACCTGCCATTGCTGCAGGCTTCTGTAAAATTGGTTTTCCAGATATCGTAATTATTGTAGGCATCCTGACTATTTTTTGATGTTGCCATTAAGCCATTATTAAAAACAACATTGGCAGGGAAGGGTTTTGTTTGTGAATAATTTTCATAACATAGAAAAATAGTCACCAATAGAAATAGGTTTTTCATATTTATATAAATTTAGGGACCATAAAAGTAAGATTTTTTATATAAATAAAAAACCCAAAACCATAATTCCGATTTTGGGTTTGAGAAGGTTGTAAAATATTTTTATTTTTTAATGATCAGTTTCTGGGTTTTTATATTACTATCACTGATATTTTTAATAAAATAAGTCCCGTCAGAGACGTTTTCTAAATTTAAAATATTAACTATATTTTCGTGTAAATCAAAAGATTTAATAGTTTTTCCTAAGGCGTCTACTATAATATAATTTCCTTCATAAGGAGTTATAATATTTACGATTCCTTTGCTTGGATTGGGGTAAATTTTAAATTCATTTGGTTTGAATTCATCAGTAGCCAGATTAGATATGGTTGTACAATTTGAAGTTTTTGTACATTGTCCTACAGTTATCTCTACTTTATAATCACCATTTGCCAAAGCAGTATAAGACTGGTTTGTTTCACCCGAAAGCAAAGTATTTGGACATTGATACCATTGGTAAGTTGCCCCAGACTGAGCAGCCGTTAGTACACCTGAATTTACTGTAACAGCAGTATTAATTGCGGAAGAGTAATTTATTGTTAAATCTAAGATTTTAGTATCACACCCAACCGTTTTAGAGTAGATTCCGGAAGTTGTATAAGTAGTAGTGTTTTCAGACCATAAATAACTGTCACAAGCTGTAATTGTTTGGGTTGATGAGGTTGAAGGTGTTCCCGTAACCGTTTTTACCAAAAGGATATCACTTGAACAATATGCTGCTTCACAGGCTACACAATAAGTAGTATTATTTGCTGTTGGAGTAGCAGTTACAGATGCACCGGTCGCAAAACTGGTTCCACCCGATAATGAAGTATACCAGGTTGGAGTAGTACCTAATGGACATGTAGCATTTAAAGTCACCGTTGCAGTTCCTAAACATAGAATATTTTCTGTAGTGTTTGTAAAAGTTGCATTTGCTGGTTTAATTGATGTAGTTGTAATATTTGAATTCAGAGTTGAAAAATTAGATCCGCTTACTGTTGCCTGATTGGTTACGGCGCATGTGTTTGCAGGTAAAGTATTGGCTGCATTAACAGTAGCGCTAAAAGTTATAACAGTGTTTTTTCCTGCCGGTAAAGTGAATGGACCTACAGAAATTGTTTCTCCCGCAGCCATTTTTGAAGTACTTTTTTGAGTAGTAGCAATATTTTCGCTGTTCTTTGGCGTTTCGGTTACAGGACCTGATTTTTCCTCTATTACCGGAGCAGCAAATTTGGCTGCAGATGGATTGTCAGGAACTAAAGCTGTTCCTGATACTATTGTTCCTCCGCCTACTTCATCTATAGCGGCTCTTGGTCCGGTATTATTAGCATTCCAGAAATTGGTAAGTGCTGTAGTTCTGTCACCAGATCCGTTAATTAAAGCTGTTGTTCCTTGCAAAATTATCTGACTGTTTGCCCCTGAAGAAAGCACATCAAAAGTTCCCGCTGCCAGCCCGGTTACAGGACTGTTGGTTGTATTGCCACCAATGTTAGCTGCGCTTATCAAAGTACTTGAAGCAATATTTCCAAAAGCAATTACTCCAACATGTGCGTAGGCATTTGTTACCAGACTAATATTGTTGTTTTTTATAGTAGCATCCATACGTGCATTTCCTGATACGATATTATCATTCGATTCAGAAAGAATACCATAATTGCTTATGTTAGTAATCGTATTATTTACTATTTCTGTAATATGTTTGGCATTTCCATAAGCAGCAACAGAAATACCATTAGATACAGATAATGTTCCACCTCCTTCAATAGTATTATTGTTGATTCGGCCTTTCATCGTTCCGGTACCCTGATTACCAATATTACAGGTAAAGCTTCCATTGAAGCTTGATTTTATGGTATTGTTAATTACATTGTAGTTTACAGTAGATGTTCCTGTTGACTGCAATTGCAAACCATTACTGCCAGGACTAGAAACCGCAGCATTTATAATATTTCCATCTGCTAAGAGATTTCCTCCAACCTGAATATTATTTGTGGAAGCACCACCAAAATTTAATGTTAAACCATATGTTTTGGAGTTTGAAAAATCATTTCCTTTTAAGGTTAAAATATTATTGGAAGTTCCGTAGCCCTGGAAAACAAAATTACTGTCACCATTGGCTTTGTTAAATGAATTTTTGAACTGACATCCGGTAACGGTTAAAGTTAGCGCAGGATTTGTGGACAGGATTCCATTGTAGCCATAAAAGCCTCTGCCCCAGGAATCATTAACATTTGTATTGGTTATAGAACTCGTTCCACCAAGATTCAAAGCAAAGATTCCACCCACATCTGGACTGCCAGTATTACTTCCGCAACCTGTCAAGGTACTGTTTGCTAGTGAAAAACCATTTACATTGTTTATGTTTATTCCTGTTGAATTATTTGTACCTGTAATTGAAATATTATCCAGTGTAGCCCCTGTAACCGTTTTTAAATGAATTGCAGCATTGCAATTAGAGTTATCAACAGCCGGGGTACTGCAGGCTCCTCCAGTATTAGCATTTAAAAAATTAATATTTTTCAGCGTCACGTTTGTACAAGAAATAAACTCGATCCCTCTGTTAGCTATATTTTGGATAATTCCTCCTGATCCGGCAGTTGTTCCCGTACCGATTACCTGAAAGCTTCCTGTAGAATTGGCTACAGATATTCCTTTTGTAGCACCATTCACTGAAATACTTTTGAAAATGCAATCCAGGGCACCACCGGCACCAATGTTTACAGCAATTGCAGTTCCTCCAGTAATGCTGACATCTCTTACTTTTAAGGCACCAACGCTTGTTCCGGTCATAGAAGCTGTTGCTCCGGAAAGTGTAATTCCTTCAACATCATTGTTTAGTTTAAGATTCAAAACCCCAAAATTTGGATTTGTACCGCCAGTTGATGGTAAAGGATTACTATATGGAGGTACAGTTATACTTAATATTGATGCTAAGCTTGCGGTTGCTCCCTGGCCAATTAATTTTTGATTGTCTGATAATGTTAATGTGGTACCACTGCTTCCTGTACCGGTATAAACAAAAATAGAAGCTGTTGTTGAAACAGGAACTTCCTGTACCGTTTTAAAAGGACTTCCTAAAGTACCATTACCAGTTGTGGCTACAGAACTGTTTACAAAAAAGATAGGAGCAGACACTGTAATGTTTGCTGTAGCTGTACTTGTTTTTCCGTTGCTGCTTGTAATGGTATAAGTAAAGCTGTCTGTACCTGAATAACCTGATGTAGAAATGTAAGTAAAAGAACCATTAGAATTTAAAACTACTGTACCATTAACAGGATTACTTAAGATGGCTGCTGTTAGAGCAGTTCCATCAGGACTAATATCATTTGAAAGAACCCCTCCGGCAGCATTTACAGTAATCCCAACATTTCCAATACTGCTGTATGCATCATTTACTGCGATCGGTGTTACTTTTAAGGAACCGGGAACCAGAGTT
Organism: Flavobacterium flavigenum; assembly: GCF_027111255.2. Lineage (NCBI taxonomy): Bacteria > Pseudomonadati > Bacteroidota > Flavobacteriia > Flavobacteriales > Flavobacteriaceae > Flavobacterium > Flavobacterium flavigenum. Next base: position 3,112,992 of record NZ_CP114285.2, read on the forward strand.
AGATTAGCATCTAAAATATCCTGAAAAGTCATTCCTAAAGCATCATCCGTACCGCTATTGGTAATAGTAACTGTAAAATCAAGCTGGGAACCTGGTGCAGCGTTTCCTCCACCATTCACTACAACTGCATTTGTAACACCAATAGTTGCCGCAACAGCAGATTTTACACTTGTCTTGTCTTTACTTACAAATGAATTATTTCGATTATTTACAACTTTTTTAATTGTGATGTTTTCCGGTTTTGTCAACTGTTTAACTAATGCAGTAACAAAATTTTCTTTCATAAGGTTACCATACGATATTCCTAAAGAAAGGAATATAAGCAAAACCATTATAATAATTAAGAGTTTGTTTTTTTTCATTTTTTTTCATTTAATGAGTTAGCATTATTAAGAAAAGACAGCTTCGTATTTCATTCCAATACTATCAAAACCTAACGGAGTCATAAATAATTCTAAATGTCCTTTTTCAGGATGTATAATGGTAAAAATACCCTGCTCATAATATTCATTTTTTTGTGCTGTACGAAAAACGATCGAAAAAGGATTTCTTTCTAAAGGCGAATAATTGTCTAGTTTTGTCAGCTCAATCAATTCTGCGTCAAGCTGTACTTCATTTGAAATACGAATTGTAAATACAGTATTAAGTAAGGTATCAAAATCGTTAAAAGTAAGTAAAGCTATATCCATGTATTCTGTTTTGTTTTTGAATCAAATTTGTTCAGGAATCCATTCCATCAAATGATAAACACCATTTGTTTCACTGATTTTTTTGAATCCCAGTCTTTTGTATAGATTCATCGCAGGATTAAAACTTTCTACATGAATACTCACACACCTATTTTTAATTCCAGCTTTTTTTAGTATTTCTTCTAAAATTGAACCTCCAATATTTTTTTTTCGCCAGGCAGGCAATAAAGTGATGTCTATAATCCGGACACCTTTTTTTTCAAAAAAGAAATCAATATAAAGTCTTCCGACTATATTATTTTCCTTTTCAATTATATAGAATTTAGCACCGGTATAATTTTTTTGATAATAATCATGCTGGGCAAAAAACTGCTGTTCAATAAAAAACCTTTTTTGCTCTTGGTTCCAGTTTGTTCCTCTTTCGAGCTCCTCCGTACGGGTACTTCCGTATATTTCACACAAAATGGGTAAATCATCTTGTTGAATATCGCGAAGAGTAATAGTATCTATCTTTAGCTCCAAATCAAATATTTAATTAACCTCTCGGAGGAAAAACTCCCTGAAGTGCAATACAGAAATTCATAGTTAAATAGGGCATCATGTTATTATGTGGCTGGTCGCCTCCTGCAGTTGCAATTGAATTTCCTCCCATTGCTGTTGCCGGACTTCCTGAAGTATATACCCTGACAGGATTGCCACGTCCTAAACTATTGTTTGCAGGAGTTGTGGACTGTGAGTTTAAACTTGCTACAGATAGAGTATGACTATGATTAGGTATTTCTGACTCAAGTAAAGTTACAGTTTCACTGCCTCCCATTTCTCCTAAATCATGCAATGATAATCCGGGACCTTGTCCGGGATGCATTGGTGCTCTGTCTTGTAAATTCGGAAGTGCAAAATTAGATGCTCCATTACCGCCATATGTTGTACCTAATAAAGAAAATAAAGCAGTATTTTGACTAAGAGGTAAAATCTGCCCATTACAAAATGCCCAGCCTCTAGGTGCAAAATTGAATGAGAATATGCGTATTTCGCTTACAAATGGATCTGCCATGTTGAATATATTTATTGGATTAAATAGCTAAGGGAATTAGAAAAAAAATTATGTTTGCGATGGAAATATTCCAAACAGTGAAATGATAAAATCAATACATAAATAGGGTTGAAAATTGTCATGAGGCTGACTGCCGCCTATCGGGCCTATTTCCTGTGGATGTAAAGCAACAGAAGGACTTGCTGTCGAATATATTTTATTACCTGTAGCAGTTGTGCTCAAATATGCATCTGTTGGACTGGCGCTATTGGCTAAGTCTGTCGTTGCAAGCAAAGAATGTGAATGTGCCGGAATTTGCTGCGTTGTCAGTGTTACTGATTCAGTCCCGCCTGTTTCTGCTAATATAAAACCATTTCCCTGATGGATAGGAATACGCCCACGTAAATCAGGTAAAGCAAAAGTTGATTGCCCATCACCACCATAAATAGTTCCAATTAATTGAAATAAGGTTTCATTTTCTGATATAGGAAGCAGCTGTCCTTCACAAAACATCCATCCGGCAGGAGCAAAATTTCCTGCAAACATTCTGATTTCACCAACGTAAGGTTGTGCCATAATTGTTTTTTTTAGAATTAAAATTAATTTTGAGAAGGAAAGATTCCCTGTAAAGCAATACAAAAATTCAATACCAGATAAGGTTGCATATTGAGATGCGCCTGACTGCCCCCGATATTTGAAACTGAAGCAGGATTCATAGCTGTTAGGTTCTGACCTGATGAATTATACACCTGATTTGGAGCTGTATTTCCTAATACAGAAACCCCACTTGAAGGGATATTAGTATCTACCGCCTGACTGGTGCTGATTAGGGTATGTTTGTGTGTTGGTAATTCACTTATTGTGAGGGTATGTGATTGCTCACCGCCTATCCGGCCAAGCCAAAAATTATTTCCAAAATGAATGGGAGTTCTACCTCTTAAATCAGGTAATGCAAAAGAGGTTTGTCCATTACCTCCAAAAGTTGTTCCTAATAAAGAAAATAAGGCCTGGTTTTGGTTTATAGGTAAAAATTGGCCGTTACACATTGCCCATCCTTTAGGAGCAAAATTAAAAGACATAATTCGGGTTTCAGCTAAAAATGGTTCTGCCATGTTGAGATATTTTAGATGTCTATTAGTTTGAATTATTTTATTAAACCAAAACAGAATTTACAGTAAGACTATGTTGGGATATTACTTCTTTTTCAAATACAATGTTTGATCCTTCCTTTACCACAATTTTCGTTGAAGTCTGATCGTAACAAAGTTGTGTTTTTAAAAACACACTTCCACTTTTGGTTTCAAAACCATATGGATTTAACTGATTTACAGGAGCAGGAAATAAATAGTTTGTTAAATCAAGCGTACTGTTTTTTGCTTTTAATTCTTTCATAGCTACTTTCATGGCTTCTAAATCAAATCCGGACAATGATTTTAATAAAATCCATTCGCCGTTTGATTTTTTACCAAGACATAATAAAAGATCGTCTAATTTACCTGCTCCATTTACCTGCAGATGCATTGGAAACATTTTTAATTGATTGTCGGGAGAACTGAAACAAAAAGTTCCTGAAGGCTTATATCCTGTTTTTTTCAGATTCTCGCTTGCTTTTTTATAACATTCTAAAAGTGCAGCATCTGCTAGAAGAGCATCTGAAGAATTAGATTTTGAAAAAAATGATAAAATATTTTCGTCTTCATTATCTGAGTCAATAAAAAAAGGGAAAGGAGTCTGAGATAAAAGAGAGCTTCCGCAAAAAAGTGTTGCAGTGCCTACAAATCCAACATTTTTGATAAAATTTCTACGTGTTAAATCAATCATAATAAAATGTTTTATAAGTAAAAAATTATGGTAAATTTAATAAAATTCTCAATACCTTTATTTAAATTTTGATTAATTTGTACCTTACTAGGTAATAATATCTATTTTTTATCGTTACGAAATCTTTTAAAAATTGCAAAATATAAGAACGGCAGTACATATTTTTAAAATTTCAACACAAAAAATCCCAACTAAAACCATAGTAGTTTCAGTTGGGATTCTAAAAAAAGAACACTTTGCAGCGTCTTATTTAACTTCTTCTTCTTGTTTTTTAACAGCAGACTGATCGTCTTTGGCAGCGTTTTTAAATTCTTTAATACCGCTTCCTAAGCCTTTCATTAATTCTGGAATTTTTTTACCTCCAAAAAGTAACAACACAATACCTACTATAACAAGGATTTCTGTAAGACCTAATCTTCCCATGATTGTATATTTAATGCCGAAGCAAATTGTTCTAATATTTGAGCAAAGGTATAGAAATATACGGACAACAATAGTTTTTCGGCTAAAATATTTGTTTTGAGCAGCGTTAAATATTTTATAAAATAATAATTTAAATAGTTTTATGCAAATTTCTTCAGCAGTAATTAAAACCATTAATTGTTATATTTGCGAGTATAAATAACCGTAATGCCAAGAAAAAAACATAATTTAAGGAAAAAATTATTCACCAAAAACCGATTGGTTATTTTGAATGAAGATACATTCGAAGAAATTTTTTCGTTTAAACTTAATCTAATGAATGTTTTTGTTGTTCTTTCTTTGGGCGGAATATTCTTAATACTAATCACTACTTATATAATTGCTTTTACACCTTTGCGTGAATTTATTCCGGGATATTCTTCTTCTGAGTTAAAAAAGAATGCTTTGGAACTGGCTATAAAATCAGATTCATTGACCACTTCACTTAAGAAAAATGAGGTCTATATCAAATCCATTCAAAAAGTATTAAAGGGAGAATTAGAATATTCCAAATTCAATAAAGATTCCATTTTGGCTGATTCTGAGGAAATTCCTAAATCCAATATGAATGCTTCAGAAGAAGAAATCAAACTCCGGGAAGAAGTTGCCAGAATAGAGAAGGAGTCAGGTGGTAACAAACCGAACAAAAAGAAATAATGCCGTACAAAATGTCAATTAAATCAATAGCAGCAAAAATTTTTGCTAGAAGAATATACAAAAAAACACTTTCCTGGTCTGATAAACCAGTTGAAACTCAACTGAAAGTTTTTAAAGATCTGATTGAAAACGCAAAAACAACAGAATTTGGAAAAGACCATCATTTGGATGCAATAAAAACAATTGCAGATTTTCAAAAGAATGTCCCTATTCGGGATTATGAAGATTTAAAATCGTATATAGAAAAAGTAAAATCAGGTCAGGAAAATATTCTCTGGAAAGGTAAACCCATTTATTTTGCCAAGACTTCCGGAACAACTTCAGGAGCTAAATATATTCCGCTTACCAAAGAATCAATGCCATCTCATATTAATGCGGCGCGTAATGCGATTTTGCATTATATCAACGAAACCGGAAATGCGAATTTTGTAGATGGAAAAATGATCTTTTTGCAGGGTAGCCCTATCCTGACTGAAAAACATGGAATTAATTTTGGACGACTTTCCGGAATTGTAGCGCACTTTGTTCCGAAATATTTACAGAAAAACAGAATGCCCTCATGGGAAACGAACTGCATTGAAGACTGGGAGACGAAAGTCAACGCCATTGTTAATGAAACGATTAAAGAAGACATGTCTGTAATTTCAGGTATTCCATCATGGGTTCAGATGTATTTTGAAAAATTACAGGAAAAAAGCGGTGGAAAAAAGATCAGCGAAATATTCAAAAACTTTAATTTATTCATTTACGGAGGCGTTAATTATGAACCTTATCGAGCCAAATTTGAGCAAATGATAGGCAAAAGAGTAGACAGTATTGAGTTATTTCCGGCTTCTGAAGGATTTTTTGCTTATCAGGATTCACAAAAAGAAAAAGGAATGCTTTTGTTGCTGAATTCAGGTATTTTCTACGAATTTATAAAAGCTGATGAATTTTTTACCCAAAACCCAAAAAGATATACCATTGGCGAAGTTGAGACTGGCGTAAATTACGCTTTAATAGTTTCTACAAATGCAGGACTTTGGGGCTATAATATTGGTGATACTATTCAGTTTACTTCTTTAGCACCATATCGTGTTATCGTTTCCGGACGCATCAAACATTACATTTCGGCTTTTGGAGAGCATGTAATTGCTAATGAAGTCGAAAATGCAATGAAAGAAGCAACTGCAGGAACCAATATCGTAATAAATGAATTTACAGTTGCTCCGCAAATCACGCCAGCAAGCGGATTGCCGTATCACGAATGGTTGATTGAATTTGAAAAAGAACCTGAAAATATGGAGGCTTTCGCCGAAGCAATTGACAATTCGATGCGAAAACAAAATATTTACTATGATGATCTAATTACCGGAAATGTTTTGCAGAAAGTAGTTGTAACCAAAGTTTCAAAAAATGGTTTTCAGGAATACATGAAATCTCAGGGAAAATTAGGCGGACAGAATAAAATTCCAAGGTTATCAAATGACAGGAAAATTGCTGATAATTTAAAACAGTGAAATAATTTTACGTTAAATTTTCTAACAATTTGATAAATGCTATTTAAGCAAAATTACAGCAATAATTCATAACTTTCGCTTAATTAATACCTAATCATCTTTAATAAAAGAAGATTTTTAAAATAAAAAACATGAAAGAAACCAAACATATATCAAGATCAAGAGCTCAGGAATCATCTGCAGCGATTGAAAAAATGTACATCACCATGCGTCATTTATTCAATCGTGGTTTTTACAAACCAATGGGAGTTTCAGGCGATAGTTTAAGAGAATCATTATTGGCGTTACGTCCTGAAATTTATGGAAATATAGCCGAGGAGAAAGTCGAATTAAACGGGCTTTTGTACGTTATTGAACGACTTCCGATAGGAATAGAACAATGCCGTTTCATCAATTTAACTTCAGACGAAGGTTATTCAAAATCACATTTTCAGCCGATTGTTCCTCCAAAAAGAAGAAGAAATTGTTACCGGATTGACGAAGAACAAATGAATGTTGAAATCACACGTGGCCGTTCAGACATTTACGATATCCTGACACATTTGACATTTATTTTTATCGAATCACATAAAATCAAAAACAGGGTTTTAATTGACGATGGAGGAGAAGTTTCGCGTGACTGGCTTAAACTGGAACAAGCCATACTTCAAACCAAAAAATTATCTCAGATAGAAAAAGAAAAAGCAATTTCGCATGCAGCTAATATTTTAGCCAGGACATTCGAAGAAGTTTTGGATATTTACGATGCTTTTGGTTCTGAAAATGCACCGGATCGTTTTCTGCATGTAATCTACTGGCTTGGAAAATTAGCCATTGAAGAAATGATTGACAACAATAAAAGAACCATCACTTTTAGTCCGGTTTTAAGAGAACGATTAGGACATCATATCCATGGTGAAATATGGGCGACCAACATCAAGGAAGTTTTAAAAGCAAATAATCTTTTAAAAAGACCAATTCATATTATTAGTGCAAACATGCACAGTGTTATGAATTCAATCTTTGCAACGCCGCTGTTGAAAACGAAATTTAAAGACAAATCGGATTTCTTCATTTATGAAGAATTGAGTAAATCTGCTGCCAAAGATATCAGAAGTTTAGTGGAAGAATTAGCCTTGAAAAACGGAATGATTTCTTTGCCAGACACATCAGGGACTAATATCGATGTGCAGATTTTTGATACTGCCAAAATAGACTGGAGCAAAACTGCCTTTACTTATGCGAATGTAGGAGAAGAAAAACCGGTTATAATTGTAATGGATTATGCTTTTGGTGAACAGGCTTATGAAACGATTGATGAGCTTTTAAAACCTTATAAAAAAGAAACTTTACTCAATGTAAAATCGGTTTCAATAATGGGAAAAGCCGGAATTCTGGAAGGCGGGAAAGGAGATATTATGATTCCGTCAGCGCATATTAATGAAGGAACTGCAGATAATTATTTCTTCGAAAATGAATTAACAGGAGCGATGTTCGAAGGAAATGATATTGCCGTTTTTGAAGGCGCCATGGTAACCGTTTTAGGGACTTCATTACAAAACAGGGATTTGTTGAAATTTTTCCACGAATCGACCTGGGGTGTAATTGGCCTGGAAATGGAAGGATCTTATTATCAAAAGGCAATTCAGTCGGCATCAAAAATTAGAAAAAGTGTACCTCAGGATATTAAAGTCAGATATGCTTATTATGCTTCTGACAACCCATTAGAAACCGGAAGTACTCTGGCTTCAGGTGGTTTAGGAACTACAGGGGTAAAGCCAACGTATTTAATCACGATTAAAATTCTGGAACAGATTTTAAATTTAAATAATCAGCTTGGAACAAATTTAATCAGCACAGAAAAAGATAAAAGTTAAATTTATTTTATAAAATTGAAAAAAGTAAATTTGCTGCAGGAAAAAAATTGATATGAAAAGAATACTTATTACGGGTGCCGCGGGATTTTTAGGATCACATTTATGCGACAGATTTATCAAAGAAGGCTACGATGTTATTGGAATGGATAATCTGATTACGGGAGATCTTAAAAATATTGAACATTTGTTCAAACTAGAGCACTTTGAATTTTATCATCATGACATTACGAAATTTGTTCATATTCCTGGCGAATTAGATTATATTCTGCATTTTGCTTCACCAGCAAGCCCAATTGATTACTTGAAAATTCCAATTCAAACCTTAAAAGTAGGATCATTAGGAACTCACAATTTATTAGGTTTGGCACGTGTAAAAAAAGCAAGGATTTTAATAGCATCTACTTCAGAGGTATATGGGGATCCTTTAGTCCATCCGCAAACAGAAGAGTATTACGGCAACGTAAACACGATCGGACCACGCGGCGTTTATGATGAAGCCAAACGTTTTCAGGAATCCATAACAATGGCTTACCATACTTTTCATGGTGTAGAAACCAGAATTGTGCGTATTTTTAATACTTACGGACCAAGGATGCGTTTAAATGATGGCCGTGTAATTCCGGCTTTTATTGGCCAGGCACTTCGTGGAGAAGATCTGACTATTTTTGGGGACGGAATGCAGACACGTTCTTTCTGTTATGTTGACGATCAGGTAGAAGGAATTTACAGATTATTGCATTCAGATTATGTGTATCCGGTAAACATTGGAAATCCGGATGAAATTACCATCAAAGATTTTGCTGAAGAAATTATAAAACTTACTGGGACAAACCAAAAAGTAGTTTACCATCCATTACCCATAAACGATCCTTTACAGCGCCAGCCGGATACTACAAAAGCAAAAGAATTATTAGGCTGGGAAGCTAAAGTAAGCCGTGCCGAAGGAATGAAAATTACTTATGATTATTTTAAATCGCTTTCAAAAGAAGAACTTTTAAAAGAAGAACATAAAGATTTTTCAAATTATATAAAATAAATGCGGACAAAAACAGGAAAATATTCAGGCTATATTCGTCCGTTCTCCTATTTGATTGATTTAATTATTATCAATTTTTTTGCGGTTTATATTGCGCATTTTCCTGTAGATCAAATTTTATTTTTAGCTGTACTAAATATTGGCTGGATTGGTATTGCCTCTGATTTAGGTTTTTACGAAGTATATCGTTATACTAAAGTGATAACGATTTTAAATTGTGCCTTAAAGCAAGCCTGCTTATTTGGTTTTGTAGTTTTTGCCCTTGCCTTCTTTTATGCAAAGCATACCAGTTTTAAAACCCTGTTGTTTTATTTATGGTTTATTTTTATTCTTATTTTATTCATAAAGTTTTCAATCTACTACTTCCTGCAAACCTATAGGGTTGTGTATGGAGGAAATCATAGACGGGTTGTTCTTTTAGGAAACAAAGAAAGTATTTCTCCTCTACGACATTTCTTTACTGAGAATCCGGATTATGGATATGAACTAATTCGTGTTTTTGAATTTGAAAAAGTAAAAACAGATCATATTGAACAAATGTTTGAATTTGTCCTGAATAAAAACATGGATGAAATGTATTGTTCAATTATTGGTTTGACTCAGGATCAAATAAACGAAATTATAGACTTTGCAGACAGTAACCTGAAGACACTGAAATTTATTCCGGACGACAATCAGATATTTTTTAGAAATTTCATTTTAGAATATTACGATTATATCCCTGTAATTGCCCTTAGAAGTATTAAACTCGATGAGCATTTATACAAGATAATGAAACGAACTTTTGATGTTGTTTTTTCAATCATCATCATCATTGGAGCTCTTTCGTGGGTGTTGCCAATTTTAGGAATTTTAATAAAACTCGAATCAAAAGGACCAGTTTTGCTCAGACAAAAACGCAATGGGCTTAATAACAAAGAATTCGATTGTTATAAGTTCCGTTCCATGAAAATGGGTAACAATGATTATTCAAATCAGGTTTCTAAAAACGATCCAAGAGTTACGAAAATTGGCCGGTTTATTCGAAAAACCAGTATTGATGAGCTGCCTCAGTTTTTTAATGTTTTGATTGGTGAAATGTCTGTAGTCGGGCCAAGACCGCACATAGTAAGCTATAATAAGGAGTATATACTTAAGGTTGATAAGTTTATGGTACGCCATTTTATAAAACCGGGTATTACAGGTTTGGCACAGGTAAAAGGATTTCGTGGAGAAATTGAAACCGATAATGATATTATAAACCGTGTAAAATATGATATTTTTTATATTGAAAACTGGTCCATTCTGTTAGATCTGAAAATTATTGTAACTACAATTTACCATATCATTAAAGGTGATGAAAAAGCATATTGATGAGTGAATTAGTTTCTATCATAACACCCACATATAATGCCGAAAAATACATTCGGGAAACCCTGCTGTCCGTAATAAATCAAAGTTATCAAAACTGGGAAATGATTCTGACCGATGACGATTCAAAAGATAATACGATTGCGATAGTTGAAGAATTTGCATTAAAAGACAACCGGATAAAAATTTTTAAATTACCGGAAAATCGCGGAAACGGTTATGCGAGAAATGCCGCTTTAGAAAAAGCAAACGGAAAATATATTGCTTATTTAGATGCTGATGATGTATGGTTTCCGGATAAATTAGAAAAGCAAATACAGTTTCTAAAAGCAAATAATTTGCATTTTACTTTTAGTTTTTATGATTCTATAGACGAAGAAGGAAATGATTTGAACAGAAGGGTAGAATCACCCAATCCGCTGACTTATAAACAATTATTTTTTTGCAATTATGTTGGCAATTTAACGGCAATTTACGATGCAGATTATTTTGGCAAAATTATTCTGGAAACATCACAAAAACGGCAGGATTGGAGAATTTGGCTGACCATTTTGAAACAGATTAAAATAGCAAAACCAGTTGCTGAATCTTTAGCTTTTTACAGAATCAGAAAGAACTCTGTTTCTTCTTCAAAATTCAAATTGATCAAGCACAATTTTGGAGTTTATAAAGAATTTCACGGACATAATTTTGTGTTTGCTGTCTTGCTTATGATTCGGTTTCTATATACACAGTTGATTCTAAAACGAAAATATATAAAGAAGATTTAAATTCACAATTTGTAACCTTGAAGAATTATTTTTTATATCCAATTTTTACCCTTTCAGTTTCGTGTTCTTTTTTCTCTGTTAATTCATCCAAATAAGAAAATACCAATTCTATATTTTTATCATGATTCTCTAACTTCTTCTGAATCTGAAGAATATCAACCTTAATTTCAGTGGTGTCTAAAAGCATTTGCCTCACTTTTGTGAAAATCCTCATGATTTGAATATTAGTTTGTATTGCTTTGTCACTTTTTAAGACACTCGAGAGCATTAGAACACAATGTTCTGTAAATGCAAATGGCAATTTTCTTGTTCCTCCCCAACTTGATGTCGCAATTTGCGACATCAAGTTTTCGAATTCAATTTCTGCAAGTTGAAACATAAAATCTGAAGGAAAACGTGCTATATTTCGTTTTACTTGTTCGTTTAATCTTTTCGTTTCAACTTCATATAGTTGAGCAAGATCAAAATCCAGTAATACCTTTTGTCCACGAATAAAATATATTTTATTAGAAATTGTTTCTTCCGAAAGTAAAGAATGATCGTTCATAAGTTTTTTAATTAAAAAACAAATGTAAGATTTTATTTATATTATAAAAAAGATTTAAATTGTTTTAGTTTACCACGATTGGTTCGTTCTAAAACAGTTTTTCGGATGAAAGTGAAGTTTAGATTTGGTTCTAAATATAAATCAATAGCTTGTTTTATTTTGTCGATTTGTTCTGAAATTAATTCTTTTTCAGCAACATACTCAACTTCAAAAGTATCGATTTTGGTTTGTTTAATAATGAATTCTTTGACGTTTCCGTCATCTTCAATAATGCTTTTGGTTACGTAATAAAATGTCAGACCAGGCGATTTTTTACCGTTTGGTAAAATGGCAACGTCATTGGTTCTTCCAACAAGTTTTTTCAGAATTGGTTTTTGTGGGGTGCTTTTTTCATCGAGAATTCCAATGTCGCCAATTTCATATCGAATAAACGGATTGGCTTTATTGTATAAAGATGTAATCACAATCTTACCTTCTGTTCCATGTGGAACAGGTTTGTTGTTTTCATCTAAAATTTCAACAAAAAGTGTTTCTGAATTTACCTGCCATTCACCCTGCGGATTTTCAAAAGCGATTAAATCTAATTCAGAAGCGCCATATTCATTGATAATTGGAATGCCGAATTGTTTTTCCAGTAATTTTTTATCCGATTCAAAAAGCATTTCAGAAGTAACAAAACAGGCTTTCAGCGTTGGACAAATTTCCTTTAAAACAATATTTTTTCGTTCTAAATATTTAGCAAACAAAACAATAGAACTGGTGTACCCGTTGAGGTAATCGAATTTTTTTGCTCTGAATTTTTTCAGGAATTTCTCCAGAATTTCATCAGACAGATCAAAAACAGGAAAACGAAAACGATGTGTTAAAAAATCCTTGAAACGTTCTTTTTGATATCCAATAATATCCATTGGAATTCCATAAAAACGCGCCTGATAAGATTTGTTAAAATCAATTCCAAACCAGCCAAACCGCATTATATTTGAAGCCCAGGTTAAGGCATGCGAGTATTTATCTTTGGAAAAAAAAAACGGAGTTCCGCTCGATCCGGAAGTCTTGTTGAGGTAGATGTTTTTTTTTGAATATCCTTTTGAAAGTCTTTCTTCAAGGGGTTTCTGTAAGTTTTGCTTGTTTAGAATGGGAAGATTTTCCCAGTTTTCAGCAGTTGTATTTCCGGCTAAGTCTTTGTAAAAAGAATTGTTTTTGAGGTGAAAATCAACAATTTCTTTTTTTTTATTTTGAAGAAAAACGGCAAACTCTTCATCAGAAAAACAAACAATTTTATCCAGTTCGGCTTTGGCTTCCTTTATTGGAAAACCATTTAATTGAAGTGAAATGTCAAAAAGGCGAATCATTTTCAGGATTATTTTCATCAAAAATAATATTTACTATCTACTAACAGCCAAGAATCAACAAGTTTTTGATATTTAATTATATTTTACGTTCAAAAGCAATTATTTTTGCACCACAACTAAATACAACAACACCATGACAATTTTATTATTGGGATCAGGCGGAAGAGAGCATGCATTTGCATGGAAAATGACACAGAGTCCGCTTTGCGAAAAACTTTTTGTAGTACCTGGAAATGCAGGAACTGCTGCAATTGCTGAAAACGTAGCAATATCTGCAACAGATTTTGAAGCAGTAAAAGCTTTAGTCCTTAAAGAGAATATAAGTTTAGTAGTCGTAGGACCAGAAGATCCATTGGTAAAAGGTATTTACGATTATTTTAAAAACGATGAAAGTTTAAAACATATTCCGGTTATTGGACCATCAAAATTAGGTGCGCAGTTAGAAGGAAGTAAAGAATTCGCAAAAGAATTCCTGATGAAACACAACATTCCGACTGCAGCTTACGATAGTTTTACTGCAGAAACAGTTGAAGAGGGATGTAAATTCTTAGAAACTTTACAACCCCCTTACGTTTTAAAAGCAGACGGATTAGCAGCTGGAAAAGGTGTTTTGATTATTCAGGACCTTGAAGAAGCTAAGACTGAATTGAGAAACATGTTGGTTCATGCAAAATTCGGTACAGCAAGTTCAAAAGTGGTTATTGAAGAATTTTTGGACGGAATCGAATTAAGCTGTTTCGTTTTAACAGACGGAAAAAGCTATAAAATTCTTCCAACGGCAAAAGATTACAAAAGAATTGGAGAAGGAGATACCGGTTTAAACACAGGTGGAATGGGAGCAGTTTCCCCGGTTCCTTACGTAGATGCAGTTTTAATGGAAAAAATTGAAACCCGTATTGTAAAACCAACAATCGAAGGTTTCCAAAAAGACGGAATCGAATACAAAGGATTTGTATTTATCGGTTTGATCAATGTAAAAGGTGAACCTATCGTTATTGAATACAACGTAAGAATGGGAGATCCTGAAACTGAAGTTGTAGTGCCAAGATTAAAATCAGATTTAGTAGAATTATTCCTGTCTGTTGCAGATCAAAAGTTAGGTGACTTTAATTTAGAGGTTGATCCAAGAAGTGCTACAACTGTAATGGTAGTATCTGGCGGTTATCCTGAAGATTTTGAAAAAGGAAAAGTAATTTCTGGTTTAGAAAATATTACAGATTCAATTGTTTTTCATGCAGGAACAAAATTAGATAACGAAAATGTCGTTACTAATGGAGGGCGTGTAATTGCAATAACATCTTACGGAAATAATTTCCAGGAGGCCATAAAAAAATCTTACCAAAACATAGATAAACTAAGCTTTGATAAGATGTATTTTAGAAAAGATATCGGTTTCGATTTAATCTGAAAATAAATTGACAAGCCCTTTTTAATTAAAGGGTTTGGTTTTTATTTTAAAAATGAATGAGCCGTTGTATCCTGGTTTTCTGTTCCAGCATCATCAAAAATACGTAATTGTTTAATCCAATAAACGATTGCACATGCACAGATGATCATAAAAATCCAGTTAATAGTGTTTGCACCAAACCATGTAATCAATTCCAAACGACGTAAAAAGTCAAGAGGAGCAAACAAAATGTTAACGAATAAGTATTGTATTCCTTCAAAAAAAGCTGTCATAATTTTTTAAAATTATATGTTATTTATTGTTGTGTAATGCTTTGAAGATAAAATTCGGTTTATTGAATCTTTTTTCAACTCGTTCGGTTTTTCATTTTAAACAAGTAGTATCTTTACAATCACAAAAGTATAAAATATCCTTATGATAACAAGTGTTTTTAAAAAATCTACACCATTAAATTATTCCCTGGTTGTAATTTTAATACTGGTTTTCTTTTTTATGTATCAAATTCAGGAACCATCATGGATGACTTCTTATTTTTTAGTGTTTCAAAAAATAAGTTTATTCTGCTTTGTGCTGGCTTCTTTTTTCCTGATAAATTTTATCGTTAAAAAGAATGGGCTCAGTAAAGACAACGGATATGCGATATTATTCTATTTACTGTTGCTATTATTTTTCCCAACGATATTCAATAACGCAAACGTCATTTATGCTAATTTTTTTCTTTTGCTGGCGCTTCGCAGATTAATTTCTTTACAATCTTTAAAATCTTCAAAAGAAAAAATATTTGATGCTTCTTTTTGGATTTTAGTGGCTACATTATTTCAGTTTTGGTGTATTCTTTTCATGATTTTGGTTTTTATATCTATTATTTTTCACGTTTCGAGGGATTATAGAAATTGGGTTTTGCCTTTTATTGCGCTTTTGGCTGTTGCTTTATTATTTTTAACAGTATCCTTGATTTTCAATTTTGATGCTGTGAAATTTATTCAGGACAGGGCATTTATCGATTTAAGGATTGATTATTTTAAAAATAATTATGAAAATGGGGCATTCTCAATTTATGTTGCAGTAGTTTTATTTTTTGTGGTTTCAATACTATCAACCTTGTCAAACAGACCACAGATTGTCCATACTTCATACAAAAAAGTGGTTGCCTGTTTTTTTATAGCGATATTTGTTTTCATTCTTTCGCCAGAAAAAAGCAATGATTTATTGTTGTTTAGTATTACGCCGTTGACCATTATGGCTTCGAGTAGTGTAGAATATATGCAGCAAAAACTAAATAGGGAAATTACATTCTATGTCCTTATCTGCTGCAGTTTGTTTACGTTTTTCTCTCAGCTATAATTTGTTTCCGTAAGCAAGATCACCGGCATCGCCAAGACCAGGAACAATATAATTTTTCTCGTTTAATTTTCCGTCCAGGGCAGCAATCCATAAATGACAGTTCTCCGGCAGATTTTTTTCAAGGTAGGAAACTCCTTCTGGTGCAGCAATAACAACTGCAATATGAATTTCCTTTGGAATAGCATTCTCAACTAATTTTTTATGAACCGCGACTATAGACTGGCCAGTTGCCAGCATTGGATCTAGAAGTAAAACTGTTTTACCGTTTAGGTTGGAAATTGCCTGATATTCAACTAAAATTTCAAACTCATCATCATTATTCGGGTGATGCCTGCTTGCCGAAACAAAGCTGTTTTCGGCATGGTCAAAATAATTTAAAAAACCGTTATGAAGCGGTAATCCGGCCCTTAAAATGGGACATAAAACCAAATCAGTTTCGATTTGAGTTGTTTTTTTTATACCAAGCGGCGTCTGAATTTCGACATTTTTATAAGGTAAAACCTTGCTCAGCTCATACGCCATAATTTCACCAATTCGTTCTATATTTCTCCGAAAACGCATACTATCGTTCTGAATATTTACATTTCTGATTTGTGATAAGAAATGATTTAGCACACTATTATTTTCAGAGATATAATGGATTTTCATAATAAATTTTTAGAATTATCAATTGCTTATAACTGGAAATGAAAAATTAAAGGTTTTTTACCTCACTATAAAAGTATAAAAAGTATCTTTGTAACTCTAAAAATAAATACATGTTTTCAAAATTAGCATATTCAGTTTTCGAACAAAGTATCAAAGATTATCATGAGTTTGATAGTGTTGATCAACCCATAAACAATCCTTTCCCAAAGGATAAATTCGAGCATTTATTGTATTTAAAAAACTGGATTGATACCGTTCAATGGCATTATGAGGATATTATCCGTGACCCGCAAATTGATCCTGTAGCAGCTTTAACTTTAAAAAGAAAAATTGATGCTTCTAATCAGGAAAGAACTGATATGGTAGAATATATAGATAGTTACTTCTTGCAGAAATACAGTCATATAAAAGCTAAAGACGGAGCTAAAATAAATTCTGAAAGCCCTGCATGGGCATTTGACAGATTATCAATTTTGGCTTTAAAAATTTATCATATGCACGAAGAGGCTACACGTGCTGAAGCTACGCAGGAACACAGAGATAAATGTCAGGAAAAATTAAATATTCTTTTAGAGCAAAGAACAGATTTATCTACAGCAATTGAAGAATTATTGACAGATATTGAAAACGGTGATAAATTCATGAAAGTGTACAAGCAAATGAAAATGTACAACGATGATGATTTAAATCCGGTTTTATATCAAAATAAAAAATAATTTGGCAGACTTGTCCACCCAAATTAAACATATAGCCGTCATGAGACTATCCGCAATGGGAGATGTCGCCATGACGGTTCCTGTTTTACGCGCTTTTTTAAAACAATATCCAACAGTAAAACTGACTGTAATTTCGCGTCCATTTTTTAAACCGTTTTTTGATGGAATTCCAAATCTTGAGTTTTTTGTTTTTGATGAAAAAGAAAGACACAAAGGATTTCGGGGACTTTTGAGATTATTCAGGGACTTGAAAAAACTTCAAATAGACGCTTTTGCAGATCTTCATAATGTTTTAAGATCTAAGGTTGTGAGTTTGCTTTTCGCTTTAAGCGGAAAAAAAAGAGCAACCGTTGATAAAGGCAGAGAAGGTAAAAAAGAATTGACCCGTGCCGAAAATAAAATTTTCAAACAATTACCAACGATGTTTGAAAGGCACACAAAAGTATTTGACGAACTTGGTTTTCCCTTAGATTTATCAAATCCTGAGTTTCCCGAAAAAGCTATTTTAAGCGCTGAAATTACAGATTTAATTGGACAGAATTATCAAAAATTAATAGGAATTGCTCCTTTTGCCCAATACGATTCTAAAGTTTATCCGCTGGATTTAATGCAGGAAGTAATTTCAAAATTAGCCGAAAATAAAGATCAGACGATATTACTTTTTGGAGGAGGAAAGAAGGAAATCGAGATTTTAGATTCACTTTCAAAACCATTTGAAAATGTGATAAACGTAGCAGGGAAAATTAAATTTCAACAGGAATTACAATTGATAAGTAATCTGGATATCATGCTTTCAATGGATTCCGGAAATGCGCATATTGCTGCAATGCTGGGTGTAAAAGTGGTTACACTATGGGGGGCAACGCATCCGTATGCTGGTTTTTTGCCATTTAACCAAAGTTTAAATAATGCCTTAACTTCGGATAGAAATCTATATCCAAAATTGCCTACTTCGGTTTATGGAAACAAAATTGTAGAAGGTTATGAAAATGCAATGCGTACAATTACTTCAGAATCTATAGTAAATCTTTTAAATTCATAAATACGCACTTTTTTAGTTAATACATATTAATAGTTGCATTTATTTTATCTGATATAAATAATTTTATCAATAATTTAACAAGTAGGTTTAAATACGTATTGTTAAATGAATTAATTTCGGCCGCTGTGAGTTACATCTTACAAAGCTGAAAGATATTAATGTTTAAATCAGAAACTGTCTATGCCAAAAATTACGGTAACAATTGCAATTTTGTTCTTATTCTCTTTTTCATCATTTTCTCAAAAAACAAGTCTTTCAGGTACATTGATTGATGAAAGCGAAAATACTCCCATTTATAATTCTGTTGTTGCTTTACTAACTCCTAAAGACTCCATCTTATATAAATTTACCAGATCTGATAAAGAGGGTAAATTTAATATCCGGAATATAAAAACAGGAAACTATATCCTCATGACCACACACAGCCATTATGCTGATTATCTGGATGCCATAATTCTTGAAGAGACTGAAAAGAATATGGGTACAATTGCTCTTATAAGTAAAATGAAACTATTAAAAGAGGTGATCATAAAAACAGGTTCCATTAGAGTTAAAGGCGATACCACAAGTTACAGGGCAAGTGATTTTAAAGTAGATGCTAATGCAAACGTTGAAGAATTGTTGAAAAAACTACCTGGAATACAAGTTGATAAAAACGGCTCCATAAAAGCTATGGGCGAAACAGTAGAAAAGGTATTAGTTGATGGAGAAGAATTTTTTGGTGATGATCCAGGGATGGCAGTAAAAAATTTAAGGGCAGATGCAGTCAAAGAAGTACAGGTCTTTAACAAAAAAAGCGATCAGGCTGAGTTTACCGGAATAGATGATGGCGAAACAAAAAAAACAATTAACCTGAAATTAAAAGAGGATAAAAAGAAAGGTTATTTCGGGAAGGTCGATTCAGCGAATCAGCCATTTTCAGATGCCGACTCCCGGTACAACATCAATTCGATGTTTAGCAGTTTTAAAGGGAAGAGGAAGTTATCCGCTTTTTTACTAAACGGAAATACAGGGCAGGATGGACTAAGCTGGCAGGATAATGAAAGGTTTGGCGGACGAGATGATATATCTATGAATATGGATGAGGACGGAAATGTCAGTTATGAATGGACAGGCGGCAATAATGATGAAGAACCTTATGTTGATACCCAAAACGGATTTATCAAAAATACTAATGCAGGATTGCAGTACAGCAACAAGTGGAATGACAAGCAAACTTTGAATTTGTCTCCTAAATATAATAAGCAGATTTATACGAACAATAAAAGTACATTTATACAACGCCAGGTCGGAGAAACCCAATTAAACGAAACTACTTCAACGGTGAGTAATGTAAACAGAGGCAACTTTAAATTAAATGCTGTTTACGATGTAAAATTAGATTCTTTAAATTCTATAAAATTTACAGCCAAAACTAATTTTTATGATACTGAAAGTGATGAATTTACAAATGGCGAAACTAAAGGAAGTGATGGATTGATCAAAAACAAACAGAGCAAAACTTTCATTACAGATTCAGATAAACAGTCTTTGAACGCAAATGTATTATTTAAGCATAAATTTGCTAAAGAACGCCGCACGATTTCGCTAAATGGTAGTTGGAATAGGTTGCATACAAATTCAGATAATTTTTTGAAGTCATTAAATGAAAGTTACAATGAAGGAATTATTTCTTCCAGCAATGATGTGGATCAAAATAAGACAGGAGAAAAAACGAGTCAAAATCTTTCATTAAATATAGTTTACACAGAACCTCTGAGTAAAAGGTTTGCATTACAATTAGGATATCAGATTAGTCATAACACCGGTAAGAGTAATTATTTAACCTATGATTATTCCGAGGACACAGGTAATTATGATTTGATTAACACCTCCTTGTCCAATCAGTTTAGACAAACAATAACAACAAATACGCCCAATTTAAAGTTAAGCTATAATGCAAAAAAAATAAACTACAGTTTTGGAAGTGGTTTTGGTTTTACTTCATTTGATTTGCAGGATGAAACCTTAAATAAACAATATAAACGTCATTATACTAACTTTTTTCCAACAGCAAATTTTAATTATAAGTATAAAAGCAACAGTAATTTGCGTTTCAGTTATCAGGGTGCAACTAAACAGCCAACGATTGATCAGTTACAGCCTTTAAGAAACAATCAGGATTTTTTTAATCAGATTGTGGGTAATCCGGATTTGAAACAATCTTTCACAAACAGGATATCTATATTTCATAACACCTATAGTATTTTGACAGAATCGCAGTTTTATCAGAATATTTCTTTAAATATGACTTCGAATTTAATTTCTTATAACAAAGATATTGATCCTGAAAGTGCAAAAACGATTACCAGGCCTATTAATACAAATGGTAATTTTTCAGGTAATTTTTATTTTGGTTACGGATTTAAGGTAAAGAAAATAGATTTATATGTAAACCTGAATCCAAATTTGAATTACAACAAAACGGTACTTAGTATTAATAATAAAATCAGCAATTCTAATACTTTAAATTCAGGGCTTGGAGTTTACCTGAGCAAATTTAAGGAAAAGAAATACGAATTCAGTTTAGGTAATAATTTTTCAAATAATAGAAATACTACTTCTCAAAATGATGAGGTAAAATCATTCAACACGAATAATTTTAGCTTAGAAGCAGGAGTTTATTTTAGAGAAAAATGGAAATTTTCAACAGATTATAATTTATTCTCCCGTCAAAAAACTGTTGATTTTCAAACCAATCTTAACAATCAATTGTGGAATGCAAGACTGCAGCGCAATTTCAAAAATGATGAGTTTACAGCTTATATCATGGTTAGGGATATTTTGAATCAGAATATAGGAATTAGAAGATACGTCTATGAAAATACAATTGGGGAAGAACAAAATGACAGACTGAAAAGATATGCAATGGTAGGTTTTACCTGGAATTTTAAAAACAAGGACGTACAGGCAAAAAAATAATTAGATGCTGCTCAGTAAAAAGGACGAACAGCACAATATAAAAATAAATCACAGGATTATGAAATCATTACTTTTTTTTATTGCAGCCTTAATGTTAACGAATACATCAAAAGCACAGCAATTTATAGATAAGGCAGTAATTGAATATGAAGTAAATACCAACCTCAAAAAAACAATGAGTAATGATAGCTGGGATGAGATGATGAAAGAGAATCTTTCTGATTTAAAAGTCTCCTATTTTACCTATACTTTTGCTGACAATAAAAGCATTTATAAATTTGAAAGATGGAGTCCGAAAACAAGAATACCAAAATATTTAAAAGATCAAGATGAAGAAAATATATGGTTTCATGATTTTACATCAGGAAAAATGACGATGCAAAAACAAATAGCAGGAACTAATTTTGTAATAGCAGACAGTATACAAAATATAGAATGGCAAATTACAAATGAACACAGGGAAATAGCGGGCTATAATTGCCGTAAAGCAATAGGAAAAAGGCCTGATGGCGTATATGTGTTTGCCTTTTACACAGATAATATTACCATCTCCGGCGGCCCATGTTCTATAAATGGTTTGCCAGGCATGATCTTAGGACTTACAATACCAAGATTATACACTTCATTTATGGCTGTGAAAGTAAATTTACAACTGGACAACACATCTGATATTAAGCCACTTTCGGATAAAAAAATGTATGATTTAATAGGATTAAAATCGCTTTTGGAAGAAAAAACAAAAGACTGGTTCAGCTATGGAGAGGATAAAGAAGAAAATAAGAAAAGAAAGGAAATGTTTTTTTGGAATGCTTTTTTATAAATATAATTCTGAATCTTAAAAAGTAAATATAAAGTTTGCTTTAGTTATTCACTTTCAGAACCATTGAATACCCTTAAGCAAGACTTTTACCCATTTGATAAAAGTTTAGATAATGCCTTAACTTCCGATAGTAATCAATATCCAAATTGCCTACTTCAGTTTATGGAAATAAAATTGTGGAAGGTTACGAAGACCCAATGAGAAGTATTTCTCAGGCAAAAATCGTCGAAAAAAAATAAAGAATCTAGTTCTATAAACTTAGAAAAAGATATCCCAATACTTTCTTTTTGTTTTTATCGACAACAATTTCTACAAAATGATTTTCTTGTTCTGTAGCCAGTAAAATGTGCTCAAAATCTTCGGTTGAATTTCTGTAAACTTTATGCACCAGTTCAGATTCTTTTATTTTTTTCGATAAAATTTTAGCTGCTTTTAATTCACTTACATACGGCCAAATATTGAAAAAACTATCTGAAGCTGCTATTTCTTTCATTCCCCCAATAATTGAAGAATTATACTTTTCTGGTGAAAGTAGTTTAGGAGCTTTTTTTTCTTTCTTTTTTTTAATTATGAAGTAAATACAAACGAAAGAAGTTAATACAAAAATTAAAATAAAAGTTAGGCGAAGATAATGATGTGTTGCCATGATATTTAATGTTAAATGTGTGACAATTAAATTAAGGCTTACAAAATCTATCATCAAGATAAAAAATGTATCAGTCTTGTAGATTCTACTAATTTACTAAATTCTAGGCATATATTTTAAAAATCTCCAAAAATATTAATGCTATTTTTGATATTTTTTAAATTGAAAATTCTACTTTAAAAATAGAATCAAATAAAAAATTCCAACTTCGGCTTACGGAAAAAAATGGTGGAGGGTTATAAAGATGCAATGCGATCGATTTTGCCATCAGCAGTGATACAAAAAATGGGTTTATGGCCCATGAGTTTTTCTCAGATTTTTAAAATCATCAACGGTATTGTTTCCAACATTAAAATTAAAAGAATATTTGAGGGTTGTAATTATAGCATTTCCGTTTAGATAAGCAGGTTTATAAAAATCAGGCATGCTTTTTATTATTTGTTCGAGCTCATTGCAAATTTCGGCATTCGGAGCAAATGCTTTTACATTTATGATTTTACCTTTATCATCTATTTGAAACGAAAAACGGATGTTGATGACGCCCTTAAGTTTTGTTTTATTTCGGATAGTTCTTTTAAAATTATTAACTACAAGATTTTTAATGTTTTGATTCATACAATCAATTAACTCATTTGAATTTGATGATTCACAATTCTTATCAAAAACAGGTGGTGTATGCACAAACGGTTTATCGTTAGACACAATTATATTTTTGTTAAATCTATTAATCATTAAAGGATAACTGTACGAATCTATTGCATTAACAGGTTTAATATTTAATTTTTCAAAGGGAAAATATCTAAAAATTGTAACAAGCTGATTATTAAGCTCTGTATTTGCATTCGTCTTAATATTTATTGGTTTACCTTTTTTATCAATATTAAAATATAAAAAAAGACCAGGATGTGCTAGGGGAAAAACAATTTTATCAAGCTCTTCAGCACTTATATATTTTTTAAAATGAAGTGCTAATTCGGTATTTGGGTTTAGGAATTCGCTCCTTACATTTAAAATATTTTCTTGATATTGATTCACTTCCTCTTTATATTTTTCATTGTCAGATTCTATTTCAAGAGAAATGGTTTTTTCACAAACAAAGCTGGTTGGATTACCATTAAGGGTTGCTGGAATTTTGGCTTTTGGAAAGACTGCTACTACTCGATTTAATTCTTTGGTCAAACTATCTGTTGGGGCTTTACAATTTACTTGATCAATCTCACCTTTTTCATTTACTGTGAATTTTACATGTAAATTTAATGATCCTAATATTTTTGCTTTTTTAATTTCGACGGGTGAAATATTATTTGCTACGTGTTCAGAAATTTTCTTTAGCAGGCAGTTGGATAGTTTTGTTTTATTTACAGCAGATTCACATCCTTCAAAAACAGGCAGTTTATCAAAGACAACATTTGTGCTGCAATTAATAATCATTTTATCTCCTTCTGTGGAAAGAATTTGTAGCGTATAAGTGTTCAGTTGGCTTTTTTCGGGAATATTTAAATCTTCAACATTGTAATTTATAAAGGCCTCACGGATATTTTTGTTTAATTCTGAGTATGGCGAATTGACAACAATATTGGTTACTTTATTTTTCGGGTCAATTTTAAAAGTCAGATAAACGAATTTTTTGTTTTTTATTGTATCGCTAATTTTATAATGGCTAAGTAAATCAGAATGGATTCTTTTTGAAAAATATTTAGAAAGAGTGTTGTTTTTATTAGGCTTTGCATAAAAAGAAAATTCTTCATATTTATCAATAAAACATTGATATTCTGATTGTGAAAAACTTATAGTAGAATAGATAAAGAAAAATAAAAACAAAAAGGGCTTCATAGCTACCTGATAATTAATGGCTGTAAATGTATGAAATCACTTTGTAATTTTGTTTCGGATAAATTTAAAATTTGTTATTAAACGTGGAAAAAAAAATTCCAAATCCCAATTATTAAGTTGGAATTTGGAATTTATAATTTTTTGGAAATTTCAACAATTATACATCATCAAAATCCACATAAATAGTTTCAGAAGTTGGATGCGCCTGACAGCTCAGTACCAAACCATCAGCAATTTCTTTATCGGTTAAGATTGAGTTTTTTGTCATTTCTGCACTACCCTGTGTTATACGGCAAAGACAGCTGCTGCAAATTCCGCCCTGGCAGGAATATGGAGCATCGATGCCCTGTTTTAAGGCTGCATCCAGAATGGTTTGTTTTTGAGACATTTCAAAAGTAACTTCGTCATCATCAACCAAAACAGTGATTTTTGTATGTCCTTCTAATGAAGTTTTGATTTCATTTTCCTGCGAAGAAGATGTAAAAAGTTCAAATTTAATAGCGGAGTCTTTTACGTTCTTTTCTTTTAAAATTCCGGAAACTGTATTGATCATTTCTTCCGGGCCACACAAATAAAATTTATCAAATTCCAGTTCCTTGTGTTTATTGTTCAGCACAAAATTTACCGCCGATTTATCGATTCTTCCAAACAAAGCATTTTCGGCTTTAGCCTGACTAAATACATAATGGACAAATAAGCGTCCTACGTACTGCAATTGTAAATCGTGAAGTTCTTGGTAGAAAATAGTTTCTTCAGGAGTTTTGTTTCCGTAAACCAATACAAAAGTACTTTTTGGTTCGCTTTTTAAAACCGACTTTATAATCGAAAGTACAGGAGTAATTCCGCTTCCGGCAACAAAAGCTGCGTAGTTTTTTTGTCTTTCAGCATCCGGTTCAAAAGTAAATTTTCCTTCAGGATGACCCACTTCAAGAACATCCCCTGCTTTTAATTTGGTATTGGCAAATTGCGAGAAAAGACCATTTTTAACCGCCTTTACGGCGATTCGTAATTCACCGCTTTCAGGTCCTGAGCAAATGGAATAAGCACGACGAATTTCCTGATTGTCAAGGGTTAATTTTAAGTTTATATATTGTCCGGCAATAAATTTATAGTCTGGTTTTAGTTCTTCGGGAACATTAAAAAGGATGGAAACAGCATCGGTAGTTTCGCGTTTTACCTCTTTAATTATGAGTTTTAAGAATGAAGGCATGATATGATATTTTATGCAAAAGTAGCAAACAGCAGTTAATTGAAAGGTACTAAACTATTTTTTTTAACTTTTTTTGTAACGTTTCGCTAAATTTGATCTCTTACTACAAAACTGAAAACCAAACAACCATGATTAAAAAGTTTATTTATCTCGAATGGAAGGCCTTTACCAGATCAGCGTCTTTTGGTGCAAATCTGGCAATGAAAATTTTGATAGGTTTTTTGATAGTTTATTTTTCCCTTATTTTTATCGGAATGGGAGTGGGATCATTTTATATCCTAAAGAAAATGAATCTTGAACCCCTGTCAACCATCAACAAATTTTTAATTTATTACTTTTTGTTCGATTTAGTTGTTCGTTTGCTAATGCAGGCGATTCCGGTATTGAATATTAAACCGTTACTGGTTCTGCCTTTTAAAAAACCTACAATTGTCCATTTCTCCCTTGGCAAAACAGTACTATCATTTTTTAACTGGGCGCATGCACTCTTTTTTGTTCCTTTCTCTATTGTACTGATTATTGAAGGTTATGATGTTGCGGGTATTCTTTGTTGGCTGATAGCAGCTTTTTCGATTGTTTATATTAATAATTTTTTGAATATCATTTTGAATAATATTGATAAATTATTTGTCCTTTTTCTGGGAATTGCCATGGCTTTAGGAGCTGCACAATATTATAACTTATTTGATATTACTACTTTTACAGGGCCTGTTTTTCAGGAATTTTATGAAACAAAAGGATTGTTTTTGACTCCTGTTCTGGTTTTAACGGGTCTATATTTTTTTGCATTCAGCTATTTTAAGAATAATTTATTTCTGGATGCCGGGCTTTCTAAAAAAGAGGATATTGCTAAAACTGAAAACCTTGCCTGGCTCAATCAGTTTGGCACTTTAGGAACGTTTCTTAAAAATGATATTAAACTTATCAAAAGGAACAAAAGATCGAAAACAACTATTTTCATGAGTGTTCTGTTTTTGTTTTACGGATTAATATTTTTTGGAAATTCACATCAGCCTGAGATCATGCATATTTTTGCCGGAATATTTGTTTCGGGCGGTTTTTTATTTGTTTTCGGACAGTTTGTGCCAAGTTGGGATAGTTCGTATTATCAATTGATGATGACCCAAAATATTCCGTATCGCGGGTATATCACTTCAAAATGGTGGCTGATTGTTATTGCAACTTTTATCTCTACAATCTTAGCATCATTCTATCTATTTTACGGACTGGAAATTTATCTGACTATTGTGGCTGGAGCAATTTATAATATTGGAGTCAATTCACATTTAGTACTTCTTGGTGGCGCATTTACTAAAACGCCAATTGACCTAAGTAATGCCGGAGGTGCTTTTGGAGATAAAAAAGCATTTAATATAAGTGCTATGTTACTGACGCTGCCAAAATTATTGCTTCCACTATTATTGTATTGGACAGGGCTTCACTTCGGAGATAAAACATTAGGACTTACTTTGGTTGCAGGGGCAGGCGTATTAGGTTTTGTGTTTAGAAATACCGTTTTTTCTATCATTGAAAAAAGATATAAAATAGAGAAATACAGTACAATCAGTGCTTACAAACAAAAAAATTAAAAGTAGTCAATTTGAAAAAATGTGTCAGTTAGATATTGAAATTAATTGACGGGTTTAAACTAAAAATTTAAAATAAAAGAACTATGATACAAGTAAATCAACTTTCAAAAATATACAACGGAACTACAGTTTTAAACATAAATAATCTAGAAATTCCGAAAGGTCAGAGTTTTGGATTAGTGGGAAATAACGGAGCAGGAAAAACTACTTTTTTCAGTTTACTATTAGACCTGATTCAGCCTTCAACTGGAAAGATTACCAGTAACAATATTCAGGTGAATACAAACGAAAACTGGAAATCATTTACAGGTTCATTTTTAGACGAGAGTTTCCTGATAGGTTATTTAACTCCAGAGGAATATTTCTATTTTATCGGAGATTTGCGCAATCAGAATAAAGCAGATGTTGATGCGTTATTGGCACAGCATGAAGAATTTTTTAATGGAGAAATTCTTAAAAATAAAAAATACCTACGTGATTTATCTAAGGGAAACCAGAAGAAAGTGGGAATCATTGCCACACTTATTGGCAATCCTGAAGTGATTATTCTGGATGAGCCTTTTGCCAATTTAGATCCGACAACTGTAAGCCGATTAAAAAAAATTATAAAAGAGCTGGCCGACAATCCAAATATTACCGTTCTCGTTTCCAGCCATGATTTACAACATACTGTTGAGGTTTGTGACAGAATTGTAGCGTTGAACAAAGGTGAAATTGTAAAAGATATTCAAACCTCAAAAGAGACACTACAGGAGCTGGAATCGTTTTTTGCGGTTTAAATTTCTATATTTCAAAAAGAAGCGTATTTTTACCGGTCTTATACTAAAAAACCTTTTTAGAAGTTAATTGATTTAAACTCTTTTCTATTGAAAAAGAATACGCTAAAATATAGTTTTCCATTTGTTTTTATATTTTTTTTGATAGCCTGTTCTACCAAAAGAGACACTTTTTTGGCCAGGAATTCTCATGCATTAAGTACAAAGTATAATATTTTATATAACGGTGGAATTGCTTTAGATAAAGGGCTGGCAACGATAAAAGGCAATGATCAGGATAATTTTTGGGAAATGCTGCCAATTGAAAAAATGCAAATCAATGAGGATATTTCTGAGAAGGAAAAAACAAAAAATCCCGATTTTGAATTAGCCGAAACCAAAGCAACAAAAGCGATTCAGAAACATTCGATGAATATTGGAGGCAGAGAGAAAAACACCCAGATTGATGAAGCCTATTTAATGCTCGGAAAAGCACGATATTATGACCAGCGTTTCATTCCAGCACTTGAAGCATTCAATTATATTTTATACAAATATCCCAACAGCAGTAATATTTATACCGCTAAAATCTGGCGCGAAAAAACCAATATGCGCCTAGGAAACGACGCAATTGCGATAAAAAATATCAAGCTTTTATTAAAAAACACAGATTTAAAAAAACAGACATTTTCTGATGCAAATGCTTTGCTGGCAGAGGCTTTTTTAAATCTGGAACAAAAAGACAGCGCCGTTACCAGACTTAAGGTAGCTGAAAAATTTTCAAGAATAAACGAAGACAAAGCCCGTTATCGTTTTATTCTGGGTCAGATGTATCAGGAAGCAGAAAAAAGGGACAGCGCCATTTATTTTTACAATAGCGTAATCGATATGAACCGTAAGGCTGACCGAAAATATATGATGCAGGCTTATGCCAAAAAAGCACAAATGTTTGATTATGAAAGTGGTAATGATACCCTGTTTTTAAAAACCTATAATAAGCTGGTTAAGGATCGGGAGAACAGACCTTATTATGACATCCTGTTTTTTGAAATGGGCGTTTATTATGATAACAAGAAACAGCAGGAAAATGCACTGGAATTTTATAATAAATCCTTAGCGAGAAAATCTAAAGACTCCTATTTGGTAGCTTCAACATACAGAAACATAGGAAATATGTATTTTAAAGCTACAGATTATACAATGGCTGCCAAATATTATGATAGTACATTGGTAAAATTAAACCCAAAAACGAGAGAATTTGCTTTTATCGAAAAAAACCGAAAAAACTTAGACAACGTTATCAAATATGAAGGAATTGCAAAACGCAATGACAGTATAATTAAAGTCAAAGCCTTACCGGATACCGAAAGAAAAGCTTATTTCGAAAATTATATTGCAGAGTTAAAAAAGAAAGATGAGGCAAAACGAATTTTAGAAGAAAAGGAGAAAGAACGATTAGCAAATATTGAGCAAAACTCAAATTCTAACAATGCGCCAGAAGCTGTAAATCCTCAGTCAGCAGGAAATAATTCGCCTGTGGCTATGCCCGGAGCTTTCAATCCGCCATCCGGAAATGATGCTGCTAGTGCTTTTTATTTCTACAATCCGTCAACAGTTGCTTATGGAAAATTACAGTTCAAAAAAATGTGGGGCAACAGAGCATTAAAAGGAAACTGGAGATTATCTGCTTCAAAGTCAAATGACAATACAGCATCGACAGATTCAATAAGTATGAAACAGGATTCCATAAATGCTTTGAAGGATTTAATAGTTGTCGAAAAATATACAACAGATTTTTACGAAAAACAACTTCCTACAACTCAGGTTGCCATGGATAGTATTGGAAAAGAACGAAATTTTGCCTACTATCAATTAGGGTTAATTTACAAAGAAAAATTTAAGGAATACGATTTGGCCAGTGGCAAATTTGAGCAGTTACTTCGTAATAATCCTGAAGAAAAATGGATTTTACCATCGATGTACAATTTGTATAAAATGTATCAGATTACAAATCCTGCAAGGGCTGAAAGGATAAAGTCTGATATTACTTTCAATTATCCAAATTCACGATATGCCCAAATTTTAAACAATACAAATCCTGAAAATGGCTCAAATTTATCACCTGAAAAAGAATATGAAAAATGGTATAAATTATTTCAGGAGGAACAGTTTGATGTAGTGCTGGACAACATTGACAATTTAATAAATCAATATTCAGGAGATGAGATTGTTTCAAAATTTGAATTGTTAAAAGCAAATACATTAGGAAAAGTGAATGGTTTGGCAGCCTATAAAAAAAGCATGGAAGAAGTTGCTGATAATTACCCAAATAGTGAAGAAGGCAAAACTGCACGTGAAAATTTAGAAAAGCAAATCCCAACACTTGAAAAACTTGATTTTACAACAGATGGGAAAAGCTGGAAGATTTTATATTTAGTGGATAGAAATGATACTAAAACAGCCAAAAAAATTGAAGAAGCGATTAAGGTTTTTTTATTAATTGAAAATTTTGAAAGATTAACCACTTCTTTTGATAAATATAATAAGACTCAAAGCTTTTTTGCTATTCACGGTATAAAATCTGAAGCTTATGCCAGAGATGTTGCAGGAGTTTTGAGAGATGATGAAAAATATAAAATTTTACATCCGTTCATTATTATTTCAAGTGAAAATTACAAAATAGTTCAGATGAAGAAAAACCTTCAGACTTACTTAGCGCCAAAAACTCCATAATTATGTTTGAAAAAGCAAAAAAAAGCGGGACAGAACTTTTAGGAAAAACCAACAGAATTGTTGAAGGAACTTCCATTATAGGGGATATAGTTTCTAAAGCAGATTTTCGACTTGATGGAGAATTAATTGGAAATTTTACTTCACAGGGAAAATTAGTCATTGGACCATCAGGTATTATAAAAGGAGAAATTATTTGCCATAATGCAGACATCGAAGGAGAATTCCAGGGAAAATTAAAAGTTTTAGAAGTCCTTAATATAAAAGCCACTGCACGTATTCATGGAGAAGTAGCAGTTGGAAAATTGTCTATCGAACCCGGAGCTGACTTTACGGCAACTTGTACAATGCTCGCTCATTCAAATCAGGTAATCATGTTAGAAGATGGAAAAGGATCCGAATAACAATAAAAGAAACAAATGGCTGGCTCTCATAAATATTCCTTTTCAAATGGGGGTCATTATTTTTTTGTTTTCTTACTTAGGATCCTGGCTGGATGAAAATCACCCAAGTACAAAAGTCTACTATAATAAGATATTAGTTATGGTTGGTGTAGGTCTTGCTCTGTATAACGTTATTCGACAGGTAAACGAAATCAATAAAACAAAGTAATTTACATTAAAACAGCTTTAAATAAATATTGCATCTTTGCATAAAATTATTTTGAAATGTCTTTAAAAAATTACAAACCTGTTTTATACTTATTTTTAGTCAGCTTCTTTACCTATATAATACACAAGTCGGTTTTTTATTTTTTAAAACTTGATGACAGTAATTTTCATTATACTCTGGAAACTTTATATTTAATCTTTTCAGTATTTGCGACAGTATTATTAGTTGTCATATTAAAGTTTGAAAAAGATAAATTTGACAGTATAGGAATGTTTTTTATGTTTGGGACTTTTATTCAAATGTTTTTGTCCTATCTGATATTGAAGCCGATTTTATCAGACAAAATTCATAGCGTATCTGTTGAAAAAATCAACTTTTTTGTAACATTTATTTTGTTTTTGTTATTTGAGACGGTTTTAACTGTCGGATTATTAAATAAAAAGCTATAAAACAGGGATTCTGTATAATAAGGTTCAAAAATAATTTTTTATATCCTTTTTAATATTAATAAAAAATGTACCTTTGCACCAAATTTTAGAAACGTAAAAAAATAAGATTTTCCACGATATGGTGATTTCAAACAAACCACTCAGATTTATTCTTGCAGCTTTAGTAGCTTGTCTTCCACTAATGAGCTTTTCAAATACAGAAAAAGACTCAGCGCATGTTCAAACTGAAGAAGCTCATGGAGCCGTTTCAGAAGGGCATCATGCAGAACAGACAGATATTAAATCTAAGATTAAGGCATTTATTGGTCACCACGTTTTAGACTCTCATGATTTTACTTTGACGCAGGATGATGAGACTGGTAAATATTATGGTTTTCCATTGCCTGTAATTATTTGGGATAATGGTCTTCAAATTTTTTCTTCTTCAAAGTTTAATCACGGACATTCAGTAGCAGAATCAAATGGTAACTATTATGTAATTAATCACCATGATGGTAAAATTTACAAAACAGATGCTGAAGGAACAATTACTGAAGATGAGAAAACAGGTCACCCAACAAATGTTCGTCCTTTAGATTTTTCAATTACAAAAACAGTAGTTTCTATTTTTGCAGCAGCATTATTGATGTTTTGGTTGTTTTCAAGTTTGGCTAAATCATATGCTAAAAACGGAGGGATCGCTTCTGGTGTTGGAAGAATCTTCGAACCGTTGGTAGTTTACATTCGTGATGAAGTTGCTATTCCAAACATTGGACAAAAACACTATAAAAAATACATGAGCTATTTATTGACAATCTTTTTCTTCGTATTGTTTTTAAATATTTTTGGATTGACTCCACTAGGGATTAATGCTACTGGTAATTTAACAATTACCTTTTCTTTAGCAATCCTTACTTTCTTAATTACAAATCTTACAGCAAATAAAAATTACTGGGGTCATATTTTTTGGATGCCAGGTGTGCCAAAACCAATGAGAATTATTTTGGCACCAATTGAATTGTTGGGAGTTTTCATCAAACCATTCTCATTAATGATTCGTTTGTATGCTAACATCTTTGCAGGTCACATCGTATTGATGAGTATTATTGGATTAATGTTTATCTTTAAAAGCTGGATTGGAAGCAGTTTGTCTTTTGGATTGTCATTTGTACTTTCTATACTTGAAATTTTAGTTGCGTTTTTACAAGCCTATATTTTTACTATGCTGTCTGCACTTTATTTTGGTTCAGCAGTAGAAGAGCATCATCACGAAGAAGAAGCTCACCATTAAGTCGAAAGTAAAATTGAAAAGTTAGAAGGCTGTAATAATGACTTTTAAACTTTAAGACTACTAGACTCTTTAAAAAGAATGTTTAATTTTTAATTTATATATTATGGAAATTCCAAATATCGTTGGAGCAGGATTAATCGTAATCGGAGCAGCATTAGGAATTGGTAGAATCGGTGGTTCAGCAATGGACGCTATCGCTCGTCAGCCAGAAGCTTCTGGAAAAATCCAAACAGCTATGCTTATCGCTGCTGCACTTATTGAAGGTATTGGTTTCGCTGCGTTATTCGCTGCTTAATTAAAACACAAAAACAATAGTTGCAACGGTTGGTTGTAACTATTGTTTTAAAATTAAAACATTACAATTCTCTGTAAATTGCAATTAAAAAAAGATAATTTAAAATTTATAATCATATATAATGGATAAGTTAATATATCAGTTTGAGTTCGGTTTGTTCTTTTGGCAAATATTAATATTTGTTGGATTGATTCTTTTATTGAAAAAATTCGCCTGGAAACCAATTCTTGATGCAGTAAATGAGAGAGAACAAGGTATCAAGGACGCATTACTTTCCGCTGAAAATGCAAGACAGGAAATGCAGAATCTTCAAGCTGACAATCAAAGAATTCTGAATGAAGCCCGTGCAGAACGTGACGCGATGTTAAAAGAAGCCCGCGAAATGAAAGAGCAAATGATTGCTGATTCTAAAAACGAAGCACAGGCTCAAGGTCAAAAAATGATCGAGCAGGCAAAAGCGGCTATCGAAAGTGAAAAAAATGCTGCTATGGCTGAATTGAAATCTCAGGTTTCGACTTTATCATTAAGCATTGCTGAAAAATTATTGAAAGAAGAATTATCTAACAAAGAATCTCAAACTAAATTGGTTGAGAAAATGTTAGGTGACGTAAAGCTAAACTAATATTATGGCAAGTACAAGAGCAGCAATTCGTTATGCAAAAGCAATTCTGGACTTAGCAAACTCTAAAGGTGTTGCCGAAGCTGTCAATAACGATATGAAGTCAATTGCATCAGCAATTGGCACAAACACAGAATTGAGTGACTTTATTCTAAACCCAACTACAAGAGTTGAAGTGAAGGAAAGTGCTCTTTTAGAAGTTTTTGCAGATGTAAATGGAGTAACTAAAGGTTTGTTTCATTTATTATTCGAAAACAAAAGGTTTGAAATTTTAGAAGCAATTGCAGTAGAATACAGTAAAGTATTTGACGAAGGAAACGGTATAGAAGTAGCAAAAGTTACGACAGCAATCCCAATGGACGCTGCTTTGGAAGCTAAAGTTTTAGCTAAAATTGCAACTTTATCAGATAAGAAAATAACAATTGAAAATGTAGTAGATCCAGCAATTATTGGAGGATTTATTTTAAGAATAGGTGATCAGCAATATAACGCTTCAGTTGCAAACAGATTACAAGTATTAAAGAGAGAGTTAAGTAATTAGTTTTTATAACACAAAAAGTGTCTAAATTATAAATTAAGATGGCGGAAATCAAACCTGCTGAAATTTCAGCAATATTAAGAAAGCAAGTAGAAGGTTTTGAATCTGGTGCTACGCTAGAGGAAGTAGGAACAGTACTTCAGGTTGGGGATGGTATTGCTCGTGTTTACGGGTTATCTAATGTACAATATGGTGAGTTGGTTGAATTTGAAAACGGACTTGAAGCTATTGTATTGAACCTTGAAGAGGACAACGTAGGTGTGGTACTTTTAGGGCCATCAACTGGTATCAAAGAAGGATCAACAGCAAAAAGAACCCAACGTATTGCTTCTCTTAAAGTAGGTGAGCAAATGGTAGGACGTGTAGTAAACACTCTTGGTTTTCCAATTGATGGAAAAGGACCAATTGGTGGAGATTTATACGAAATGCCTTTGGAAAGAAAAGCACCTGGTGTAATTTTCCGTCAGCCGGTAACTGAGCCATTACAAACTGGAGTTAAAGCAGTAGATGCTATGATCCCGGTTGGACGTGGTCAGCGTGAGCTTGTAATCGGTGACCGTCAAACAGGTAAATCAACTGTTTGTATCGATACAATCTTAAATCAAAAAGAATTTTACGATGCAGGAAAACCTGTATTTTGTATATATGTTGCAATTGGACAAAAAGCTTCAACTGTAGCAGGAATTGCTAAAATGTTAGAAGAAAAAGGCGCAATGGCTTATACAGTTATTGTTGCTGCTAATGCTTCTGATCCAGCTCCAATGCAGGTTTACGCTCCATTCGCTGGTGCTGCAATTGGAGAATACTTTAGAGACTCAGGCCGTCCGGCTCTTATCGTTTATGATGATTTATCTAAACAAGCTGTTGCTTACCGTGAGGTTTCTCTTTTATTAAGAAGACCACCGGGACGTGAAGCTTATCCTGGAGACGTTTTCTACTTACACTCTCGTTTATTAGAGCGTGCTTGTAAAGTGATTGCTGATGATGGTATCGCTAAAAACATGAACGATCTACCAGATTCTATCAAGCCAATCGTAAAAGGTGGTGGTTCTTTAACTGCATTGCCAATTATCGAAACTCAGGCTGGTGACGTTTCTGCATATATCCCAACAAACGTAATTTCGATTACAGATGGTCAGATTTTCCTTGATGGAGATTTGTTCAACTCTGGAGTTCGCCCTGCAATTAACGTAGGTATCTCTGTATCTCGTGTTGGAGGTAATGCTCAGATTAAATCAATGAAAAAAGTTTCAGGAACTTTAAAATTAGACCAGGCTCAATTCCGTGAATTGGAAGCTTTTGCTAAATTTGGTTCTGACTTGGATTCTGTTACTTTGAATGTAATTGAAAAAGGAAAAAGAAACGTTGAAATCTTAAAGCAAGGTTTAAATGATCCTTATCCTGTGGAAAACCAGGTTGCGATTATTTATGCAGGATCTAAAAACTTATTAAAAAATGTTCCTGTAAATAAAGTAAAAGAATTTGAAGCAGATTTCATCTCTTACTTAAACAGTAAACATAAAGATACGCTTAACGCATTGAAAGCTGGTAAACTAGATGACAACATTACTGATGTTATTGAAAAAGCAGCAAAAGAAGTTTCAGCAAAATATAACTAATTAGATAATTGGTAAATTAGATAATTAGAAAATGAACCAACATTATTCTAATTATCTAATTTTCAAATTGTCACATTTTCTAATTAATAGATGGCAAATTTAAAGGAAATCCGTAATAGAATTACTTCCGTTTCATCGACGATGCAGATTACATCGGCTATGAAAATGGTTTCTGCTGCAAAGCTTAAGAAAGCACAAGATGCAATCACTGCAATGCGCCCTTATGCCGAGAAATTAACAGAGTTACTGCAAAATCTTTCTGCTACACTTGATGGTGAAGTTGGAGGAGATTACACAGCACAACGTGAAGTAAAAAAAGTATTGCTTGTAGCAATAACTTCGAACAGAGGTTTATGTGGTGCATTCAATTCAAATGTTATTAAAGAAATCAAAAACCGTACTGAATTTTACGCTGGTAAACAAGTTGATGTTTTTCCTATTGGGAAAAAAGGAAACGATGTTTTGGCTAAAACACACAAAGTTCACGGTCATCATAATGCAATTTTTGATCATTTAACTTTTGATAACGTTGCTGCTATTGCAGATAATTTAACTGAAAGATTCTTATCTGGAGAGTACGATAGGATTGAATTGGTTTACAATCAGTTTAAAAATGCTGCAACTCAAATTGTTCAGGTTGAACAGTTTTTGCCTTTAGCTCCAATTAAATCTGACGAATCAGTTTCTGCCGGAGATTACATTTTCGAACCTTCGAAAGAAGAAATTGTTTTGACTTTGATTCCAAAATCATTAAAAACACAATTATACAAAGGTATTCGTGATTCTTTTGCTTCAGAACATGGAGCACGTATGACAGCTATGCACAAAGCAACTGACAACGCAACAGAATTAAGAAACCAATTGAAACTGACATATAACAAAGCACGTCAGGCTGCAATTACTAATGAAATCTTAGAGATTGTTGGTGGTGCTGAAGCCTTAAATGGATAGTGAATATTCAAAATTATATACAAAAAAAGAGCCTGCATTTGATTGCAGGCTCTTTTTTTGTATTTAAGAATTCCCCATTATTCTTAAATTAGATTTTAAAATGGTGATTCTGGAGAATTCTTTTCCCCAAGAATCATTACCATTTTAAAGAATTGAAGTGGATTTAACCCACTTTGCTTTGTTTTTATGGGAACAAACTAGCTTTATTAATCCCATTGCTCACTTTTTAAAGGGTTATATTCAGCTCTTACAATCCCTGTGCTTTGTTTTTATGGGAACAAACTAGCTTTATCAACCCGATGCTTACTTTTTTATAGGGTTATGTTTCAGCTCTTACAATCCCTGTGCTTTGTTTTTTTATGGGAACAAATTAGCTTTATCAACCCAATGCTTACTTTTTTTAGAGGGTTGTATTTCAGCTCTTACAATCCCTGTGCTTTGTTTTTTTATGGGAACAAACTAGCTTTATCAACCCAATGCTTACTTTTTAGAGGGTTGTATTTCAGCTCTTACAATCCCTGTGCTTTGTTTTTACGGGAACAAATTAGCTTTATCAACCCAATGCTTACTTTTTAGAGGGTTGTATTTCAGCTCTTACAATCCCTGTGCTTTGTTTTTACGGGAACAAATTAGCTTTACCAACCCGATGCTTATTTTTTAAGGGTTATATTTCAGCTCTTAAAATCCCTAGTGCTTTGTTTTTTACGGGAACAAATTAGCTTTATTAATCCCGATGCTTTGTTTTTTTAAGGGTTACCTCTTAGCTTTAATCAATCCCGTGCTTTGTTTTTAGGGTACAAATAGCTAAATTATCCCAAGCTCTGTTTTTTTACAGGTTACATATCAGCTGTATCAATCCTGTTATGCTTTGTTTTTAGGGTACAAAATAGCTTCATCAACCCGATGCTTTGTTTTTTTGAGGGTTACATATCAGCTGTATCAGTCCCTTATTTTTTATAAAAAAAGATTTACTTTTTTAGTATTACAAATATTTGATTATATTATTAAAACCACAATACCCACATTTAGTGATTTTTCAATTTTGTTATTTATATTAATTATAGTGTTTTAAGTAATTGATTTTCTATGTTTTATATTAGTTTTCCAATTTTAGTACTTGATTACTTATGTAGGGATATATTATATAATAGAGATTTGACAGAATACTTTTTGAAAATTATCGCAAATTTTAATTATAAATGATAGTAAACCAGTTTTGGTCTTATGAATTTGGTTGAACTTAAAATAAAAAAGCAAAAGAGCCAACAAATTAAAGTTGGCTCTTTTTAATATATAGTAGTTTCTAAATTTTTCATTAACTATAAAATGGTGATCCTCAACTTCCCCAAAAAATTGAGAATCAATACCATTTTATAAACAATTGACAGATTATTCTCTGTAGTGCTTTGTCTTTTATGGGAACAAACTAGCTTTATTAGTCCCAGTGCTCTGTTTTTTTAAGGGTTACATTTCAGCAGAATCAATCCCTGTGCTTTGTCTTTTATGGGAACAAACTAGCTTTATTAGTCCCAGTGCTCTGTTTTTATAGGGTTACAATACAGCAGAATCAATCCCTTTTGCTTTGTCTTTTATGGGAACAAACAAGCTTTATCAGTCCCAGTGCTTCCTTTTTTATAAGGGTTGTATTTAGCTTTCTCAATCCCTATGTGACAAATTTATGATGAGAATAGAAAAAAAATGTTACATAATTTTCTTGATTAAGTTATATATTTCACATGTGTAAGTTTTTTCTACTTAATTATTAAGATAATATTCTATATCTTTCTTAACAATAACTCACTATTAGATAATCTCATCAAAAAACAGAAAGTTATTTTCTGAATGATTTCATTTGTATGTCAATAAATTGCAATTGAAAATGACATCTTTATGCTGATAGGTGATGACGAGATAGTAATTATAAAGTGTAAATATTTTAAAGTTTACATTAATTGTAAAATACTTCATACTATTATAAAGGAGTTGGTAAATGAAGATCATAATTCATTATAACCAATAGGTTTTCATTTATTGTAAGTTGTAGATGAAAAGAAATTATCTTATTAAAATTGTCGTGAAGTTTTTTATTGATTCATTAAAAACACCAATAAAACCAAAGAATTGGTTATTTTTGTTTTCCGAACTTTATTACTAATTATTTTGGGATTATATAAAAATCTTTTCAAACAAACTGCAATTTATGGACTGGCAACCGTTTTACCACGAATGCTAAGTTTTTTATTAGTCAGATTATATACAGGTATTTTACCTACAGCTGAATATGGCGAAGTTTCGATTGTTTTGTCCTGGATGGTTTTCTTTAATGTAATTCTTTCCTATGGAATGGAAACTGCGTTTTTTAGATTTTACAGCGCCGAAGATGACAAGAAAAATGTAATTGCAACAGCTACAATATCGGTATTTTGGACTTCG
The DNA here is from genome assembly GCF_027111255.2 of Flavobacterium flavigenum. Classification (NCBI taxonomy): domain Bacteria; kingdom Pseudomonadati; phylum Bacteroidota; class Flavobacteriia; order Flavobacteriales; family Flavobacteriaceae; genus Flavobacterium; species Flavobacterium flavigenum. The sequence continues at coordinate 3,152,552 of NZ_CP114285.2, forward strand.
ATTGGATTTTTATTCGCCGCATTAATCTTTAGAAATACATTGGCAAACTGGGCAGAAGTTGATACGCAGTATGTTACCTATTCAGTTTGGATTTTAGTTCTCGATGCTTTGGTTTTAATACCGTTTTCTAAACTTAGAGCCAATCAGCGACCAATGGTTTACGCAGCCATTAAAATTGGAAATGTTGTTATAAACCTTTTACTGAATATTTTTTTCTTACTCTATTTGCCAAAACTGGCTAGCGATAATCCAAATTCTGTCTGGGATAATTTATATATTGAAAATTTTCAGATTGCCTATATTTTCATCGCAAATCTTTTAGCAAGTTTAGCCACATTCATTGTACTTTCACCAAATTATCTTTCCCTCGGAAGAAGATTTGACGCTGTACTTTGGAAAAAAATGATGAAATATGGTTTGCCAATTCTTGTTGCCGGAATTGCATTTGCAGTGAATGAACATTTTGATAAAATCTTATTGGGCTATTTATTACCAGAAAATTTAGCGAAGTCAGAAGTTGGCGCTTATTCGGCTTGTTATAAGTTAGGATTATTTATGGTTTTGTTTGCTACAGCATTCAGACTCGGAATTGAGCCTTTCTTTTTTAGTCATGCAAAAAATGAAAATGCGCCACAAACCTATGCCATTATCACGAAGTATTTTGTGATTTTAGGATCACTGATCTTATTGGGAGTAATTGTTTTTGCAGATATTTTAAAACTCCTTTTACTTGATAATAAATCGTATTGGGAAGCCATGAAAGTTGTTCCATTAATTATTCTGGCCAATTTTTTCTTAGGAATTTATAATAATTTATCTGTTTGGTATAAATTGACAGATAAAACAAGAATTGGCGCATATATTTCTATTGTTGGTGCTATTGTAACACTGTTCTTAAATTACTTGTTAATTCCAAAATACAGTTATTACGGATCAGCAATTGCAACTATATCAGCTTACGGAAGTATGATGTTCATTTCCTATATATTAGGAAACAAATATTATCCAATACCTTATGATATGAATAAAATTGGAGCTTATCTTGGAATTTCAATTGTATTTTCAGCTATTTCATTTTATTGGTTTAGAGAAAATTATTTTGTTGGAATTCCGTTATTGATAGGATTCATTTATTTTGTCTATCATAATGAAAAAGACACAATCAAAGGAATTATGAATAAAAAATAATGCCTTAAATTTTAAAATAAAAATGAAAATACAAATCATCAATAAATCGCAGCACGACTTACCAAATTACGAAACAATTGCTTCGGCAGGAATGGATTTACGTGCCAATTTAACGGAATCAATAACTCTAAAGCCATTAGAAAGAACCATCGTAAAAACAGGTCTTTTTATTGAGTTGCCAATTGGTTACGAAGCTCAGGTTAGACCAAGAAGCGGTCTCGCAGCTAAAAAAGGTGTTACGGTTTTGAACTCTCCCGGAACTGTAGATGCTGATTACAGAGGAGAAATAGGTGTAATTTTAGTAAATTTATCAAACGAAGATTTTGTAATCGAAAACGGAGAACGAATTGCACAATTAATTATTTCCAAACATGAAAGGGCAGAGTGGATTGAAGTTGAGGAACTTTCTGAAACATCAAGAGGAGCGGGTGGCTTCGGGAGTACAGGTGTGAAATAGTTTCAGTAATTATATCATTATTCTAAGCTGTATCGCTTTCCACTAAAGACTTTGCAACTTTACCTTTAAAATTTTCAACCAAACCAAGGAGATTTTTTTTAGTCTCGCCATAAAAAATAAATACAAAAAATGAAAATAATCGTTCCAATGGCAGGTCGCGGATCAAGATTACGACCTCATACTTTAACTGTTCCAAAACCATTAATTCCTGTTGCAGGAAAATCAATTGTTCATCGTCTGGTTGAAGATATTGCCAAAATATTAAAACAGCCAATTGAAGAAGTTGCCTTTATTTTAGGAGATGAAGCTTTTTTTGGTGATGATGTTGTTTCAAGTTTACAGGATTTAGCCAAAGGTTTAGGGGCAAAAGCATCTATTTATCGTCAGGATTTACCATTAGGAACAGGGCATGCAATTATGTGTGCTAAGGATTCTTTATCAGGACCGGCCGTAATTGCTTATGCAGATACTTTAATCAGAGCCGATTTTGAACTGGATCCGGCTGCTGATTCCGTAATTTGGGTGAAACAAGTGGATCAGCCTGAAGCATTTGGTGTAGTAAAATTAAACGGCAATAATGAAATTATAGAATTGGTCGAAAAACCAAAAGAATTCGTTAGTGATTTAGCCGTTATCGGAATTTACTATTTCAAAGAAGTGGGTGATTTGAAAAAAGAACTTCAGGGCGTTTTGGATAATAATATTCAAAATGGGGGAGAATATCAGATTAATGATGGTATTAAAGCTATGATGGCAAACGGAAAAGTTTTCAAAACCGGAAGCGTTGACGAATGGATGGACTGCGGAAATAAAGATGTTACGGTTGAAACAAATACCCGAATGCTTGGTTTTCTTCATAATGATGGAGAACATTTAGTGGATTATAATGTGACTTTAGAAAATTCAACTATTATTCCACCTTGTTATATTGGAGAAAATGTAGTACTAAAAAATGCAACTGTTGGGCCAAATGTTTCATTAGGAAAAGGATGCCACGTTACGGATAGTTCCATAAAAAACAGCTTGGTACAAACCTATTCGCAAATAAAAAATGCTGATTTGGATAATGCAATGATTGGAAACCATGTGAGCTATGATGGAAAATTTAAAAGTATCAGTATTGGTGATTATTCTGTTTTTGAATAAAATAGTAATTTAAAATGAAATTATGTAAATGATGAGAAAGAGAGTGTTAGTAATTTTATTTTTCGTTTTGCTAGTCAATTCTACCATGGTTATGGCGCAAACAGAACCTGAAGATATTGCTATGGCAACAGACGAATATCAGGACTCTTTTTATGAATCATTAAAACAGAAAGGAATTGAAAATTATGATAAGGCAATTCTATCTTTAGAAAAATGTATTAAACTCAAACCAAATGATGCCGTTGCTTATTTTGAACTGGGTAAAAATTATTTAAAATTAAAAGAATATCAAAATGCTCAAAACGCATTTGAAAAAGCGATTCAGATAGATCCAAAAAATAAATGGTACTGGTTAGGAGTTTATGATGTAAGTTTCGAAACCAAAAATTATACTCTGGCAATTGAAACGATCCAGAAAATTATTCCGTTTGACGAAGAATATAAAGATGATTTAATTTCATTATATATGATTACCAATCAGTTTGAAAAAGCACTTTTGGCAATCAATGAAATGAATGATAAATATGGAAAATCTGAAGATCGCGAAAGATACAAGCAGCAGATTTTATCTCAGGGCAAATTTCAAAATACCGAAATAGACAATTTGATCAGTCAGATCAAACAAAACCCTAAAGACGAATCTAATTATGTTAACCTGATTTTATTATATTCAAAAACAGCAGAAACAGATAAAGCTTTGGATGTTTCAAAACAGCTGGCCAGGGAAATTCCAAACTCAGAGTGGGCGCAGCTGAGTTTATTTAAAGGATATTTAGATCAAAACCAGGCAGACAAGGCGATAAAGGCAATGAATTTTATTTTATCCAGCCCAAAAATAGATTCTAAAATTAAGCATCGAACGCTGAATGAATTTTTAATTTATGTGAATAAAAATCCGCAATATGCATCTGATTTAGAGATAGCGATTGGCTATTTTGACAACGATCCAAATGTAGATGTTGCTAAAGAAATTGGAAAATTTTATCACAGTAAAAACCAATTTGAGAATGCGATTAAATATTATGAAAAACATTTAAGTTCCAATTCAGATAAAGATCGTGAAACAAATTTGCTTTTGCTTGAAGCGTATTCTCAGGCAAAGCAATTTGAGCCAATGACCCAAAGGGCGATGATGTTGATTGAAATTTATCCATCCCAGCCGCAATTTTATTATTATGCAGGATTAGGAAGTAACCAACTAAAACAATTTAAAAATGCAAAAACCGTTTTAGAAATGGGACTTGATTATGTAGTTGATGATAAAAAAATGGAAGCAAATTTTAATATTCAGTTAGGCGAGGCGTGCAATGGATTGGGAGATGCTAAGAAAAAAGAGGAATACTTTTTGAAAGCAAATGAGTTATTAAAACAAAAAAAGTAAGATGAAAAAATATATAGCAGTACTATTGGTAACAGGTTTAATGATTTCGTGTAAATCAAAAGCTGTTGCGGTGCAAAATAGTAATACGGAAACACCCGTTAAAATTGACAATAAAACGGTAGAAAAACATTATGAAAACAAATTAGATTTTTCTACATTATACGTAAAAGCGAGTGCGAAATATGTTGATGAAAAGCAAAGTCAGAATGTTACTGCTGAAATTAAAATTGAAAAAGACAAACAGATTTTAGTAAGTGTACGTTTTCTTGGAATCACAATGGCAAAAGCTTTGATTACCCCAACTACAGTAAGTTATTACGAAAAAATAAACGGTACGTATTATGAAGGCGATTTTACCAGTTTAAGTAAATGGCTGGGAACCGAACTGGATTACAGTAAAGTTCAAAATCTATTAGTGGGAGAAGCTTTGGATGATTTAAGAAAAGGAAAATATACACAGACAATTGTAGAAAACCTTATTCGTTTAGAAGATGAAAAAAGTACAAATCTGAAAAAGACTTTTTTTTTGGAGCCTGAAAAATATTTGCTGCAGAAAGAACAAATTTCGCAGTCTTCAGAAAATAGAATGTTAGAAATTAAATATTCTGACAATAAGGTTTTTAATCAGGGAACACTTCCAACCAGTATTGAAATTAATGCAATACAGCCCAAAGGAAAGACGGATATTAATTTAAATTATAATACAATTTCGTTTAATGAAGAACTTTCTTTTCCATATAGTGTGCCAAGTGGCTATAAAAAAGTTATAATTAACTAAATTTGCAAAAAGAACATTAAAAATGCCAAAATTTCTCCTAAGCCTAATTTTTATATGCACCACAGCTTTTGTGTGGGCGCAGGACTCGCAACAAGAAAAACTGGAAGAGCGCAAAGCCCAGATTCAGCAGGAAATCCGAGATAATGAAAAGATGCTGCAGTCTGTAAAGAAAAAAGAAAAATCAGCGGTTAGTGTCTTTTTGATTCAGCAAAATAAAATTAAACTGAAAGAAAAGCTTATTAATACTACGGCTAAGCAAGAGAGGCTTTTAAGCAATGACATGTACATTAATCAGTTAAAAGTGAATAAGCTTAAAAGAGAATTGGCAGTTCTGAAAGAGGATTATTCTAAAATGATCCTTAAATCATACAAAAGTCGTTCTGAACAAAGCAGAGCAATGTTTATTTTATCTTCTGAAAGTTTTTTGCAGGCGTATAAAAGAGCACAATATTTAAAACAATATACCAACTTCAGGAAAAACCAAGGTTTAGAAATCCAGTCTAAAACGGCAGAGTTAGTTGATTATAATGCTAAATTAAGTGGACAACGACAGGCAAAGAAAAAAATCATTGCTGAAAATCAAAAAGAAAAACAAAGCTTAGAAATTGAAAAGCAAGAACAACAAAAGTTAGTTAATTCAATTAAAAAGGATAAAAATAAAATTATTGCAGATACTAAGGCCAAACAGAAAGAATCAAAATCTATTGATGCTAAAATTAAGCAATTAATTCGTGAACAAATTAGATTAGCAAATTTAAAAGCAGAAGAAGAAAGACGAAAAAGAATAGCAGAAGGCAAAAGTACGGAAAGCAGTGAACCAGCAGCTAAAAGTTATTCATCAGATAAAATTGCATTAACACCAGAGGGGAAAATTTTAGCAGCGGATTTTAAAGCCAACAGAGGAAAATTGCCATGGCCGGTAGAAAAAGGATTCATTTCATTAGGTTACGGAGATCAGCCTCATCCACTATATCCGTCACTTACCGTTCATAATTCCGGAGTAGAGATTACTACGGAACAAGGTGCAACAGCGCGTGCCGTATTTGAAGGAGTAGTGTCAAAAGTTATAGCGTTGTCTCCTGTAAACAGAGCTGTTTTTATTCAGCATGGAGATTATTTTACCGTATATCAAAACCTAAGTTCGGTGTCAGTTGAACAAGGTGATAAAGTTAAAGTTAAGCAAAGTATTGGAAAAGTAAGAACCAGCGGTGATACCGGAAAAACAATTATTAAGTTTTTGATACTTCAAAATACATCCAATAACAATCCGGAAGGGTGGTTACAAAACAGATAAGAATAAAAGGAGCTCAATTGAAGCTCCTTTTTTTTGATCTAACATTTTTTCATAAAACTTGCAATTACCATTGTCATTGTTGTTGCTGCAGTTGATCCATATAATTTAATTGCTCTTGTACACTCGAGGATACTTCCTGTAATTTTACATCGTTTATTTCTTCAAAATGTCTTCCGTCTTCATAACCTATAGAAACACAAACGGAAAGAGTTTGTCTGGCTAATCCCTTAAAAGTTCCTTTTATTGGTGTACAATCACTAAAATTTCTTCCTACCGAAAGGCGGACATGATTATCCATTGTCCAAATATTATTTGTTGGATCTAACCCCAGCCAGCCCTGAGTGTTGGTGTAAATTTCAACCCAGGCATGTGTGGCGCCTTCACCTCTAAGCCCGCTTTCGTTGGGACAAATATAACCGCTTACATATCTTGACGGAATACCGGCTGTGCGTAAAAGATGCAGCAGTACGTTTGCAAAATCCTGGCAAACCCCTTTTTTGAGCATTAAAATTTCATCGACTGTCGTTTCAATATTGGTAATTCCTTTGGTATACGTAAAGTGTTCAAAAACATAAGCATTGCATTGTTGCGCAATTTCAATTATAGATTTATTTTCCAGACCTATTTTTTCTAATATGTCTTCAATTTCTGCTTGTTTTTCGATTTTATCAATATAGCATAGGCGTAATAATGAAATACTTTTTTCTTTTTCAGCCTGGATATCTTTCACGGAAGTGGAATCCATTTCAGGAATTTTAAGGGAATGATTTACCCGAACCAGCATTCGTGATTCAATAGTCATTTCGGTATGAGTGTCTAATACATTAAAATTGCCAACGCGGTTTCCATAATAATCCTGAGAGATATCAACGTTAGGTGCATGCGTAATTAAAAGCTGATATTGTAATACTTCCTGATTTTCAAAATGATGAGGAAATAGACGGATTTCGTTAATACTTTCTTTTATGGGATGATTATATTGGTATTTGGTGAGGTGAACTATTTTGAAAAGAGCCATATTTTTAAGTGTAAGAAAAGAATAATTTGGAAAAATCGGTCGAAAACTGAATTAGCTGGTTTTTTGTATTTCGCAAAACGTCCTCTAATTCCTGATTAGTCAGGTGCTGATAATCGGTAAATTCAATATAACTTTTCAATCTTCCAAATTGATTCATTAAAGTTCGTGCTTCGCTTAAATCAGTGTTTTTAAACAGACAGTCCAAATAAGTATTAATAAAATCCAGCGTGTAGATTACAGAGTGGGCGAAATCCATATTAAAAATTACCTGATGGACCACTTTTCGATTATGAGAAATATTACTGTAACTTTTCAGATATAATTCGTATCCCGAAAGTGACAGCAATAGTCTTCGCCAATATATCAAATCTTCTTCACCCTCAAGATTATAATTGATAGGAGCAAAGTATGCCTGAGTCATCGATATGGTCTGCAGGCATCTTTCGATATGTTTGCCAATACTCGAAAAACACCAGCCTAAACCACGTGGCATTGTAACCTGAAGAATTCCGTTGTAGAGCAATAAATCCTTATTTAGTTTTGTGATTACGCTTAGGGCATCTGAGGTTTCGAGCTTTTTTGGCAAATCAGGCGAGTTCATAAAATGATACATAGAATTAATATGCTCCCACAATTCTTTGGTTATTTTATCCTGAGAACCTCTGGCATTTTCTCGTGCTTTTATGACTAAGTTTTTTACCGAATTATCATTCTGGTTATCACAAATTATATATTTCAGCACATGAGGTGTGTCATATTGTATGGAATGAATTTTAGCCTTTGACAAACTCGTATAATATTCTAAGAGCGGTTTGTAGCCCTGAGAATCATTAATTTCTTTATCGAAAGATAAAATATAGGAAGTGTTTAAAGTAAGTAACATTCCGTCTGTTCTTTCCATGTATCGGTTGAGCCAAAACATTCCATCAGCAACTCTACTAAGCATATCTTTTATTTTTTGAATGTTTATATTATTTAATAATCCAGGTGTCTTTGCTTCCGCCGCCCTGCGATGAATTTACAACCAAAGAACCTTCTGTAAGGGCGACACGCGTTAGACCTCCAGGAACAATCTGAACTCCTTTTGGTCCACATAAGGCATATGGTCTTAAATCTACATGACGTAATTTAAGCTCACCGTCAATCAGACACGGAACTGTGCTGAGCTGAATAATAGGCTGAGCAATAAAATTTCGGGGATTGTTCGTAATAGCAATTTTTGCCTCGTCCATTTCTTCCTGGGTTGCTTTGTTTCCCATAATCATTCCGTATCCGCCACTTTGATTGGTTTCCTTGATAACCATGTTTTCCATGTTGGTAAAAACATATTCACGTTCGTCTAAATTTTCCATTCGATACGTCGGAACATTTTTTAAGATAGCTTCTTCATTCATATAATATTTGATCATATCGGGGACATAAGCATAAATCGCTTTGTCATCTGCTACTCCGTTTCCTACGGCATTAACCAACGCTACATTTCCCTGACGATAAGCACTTATTAAACCCGGAACACCAAGAGCGCTGTCCGGTTTAAAAACTAAAGGATCCAGATAATCATCATCTAAACGTCTGTAAATAACATCAACCTGTTGTAATCCTGAAGTCGTTTTCATGTACACTTTACTATTGTTAACAACCAAATCCCGACCTTCAACAAGCGGAATTCCCATTTGGCGCGCCAGATAACTATGTTCATAATAGGCTGAATTATAAACTCCGGGAGTCAGCAAAACGACATTTGGATTAGAAACATTTCGGGGTGAAAGTGAAACAAGAATACTGTGAAAAATCATCGGGTAGTTGCTCACCATACTCACATGATTTGATGAAAGCATATCCGGAAAAATTCGTTTGGTAATCTCACGGTTTTCAAGCATATAACTTACCCCGCTCGGACATCGCAAATTATCCTCCAATACATAAAATTCGCCTTTTGCTCCCCTGATCAAATCAATTCCGGCAATGTGCACATGTATGTTATGAGGTACTTTTATTCCCTGGACTTCCTGAATATAATGGGGGCATGAAGCAATTAATCCGGCTGGAATAATTCCATCTTTTACAATGTCTTGCTCATTATAAATATCTTCTAAAAATAAATTTAATGCCAGTAAACGCTGTTTGATTCCTGACTCTATTTCTAACCAGTCTTCTTGCGTTATGATACGTGGAATAATATCAAAAGGGAAAATTCGTTCAATTCCATTTTCATCATCACTATAAACCGTAAAAGTAATTCCCTGATTCATAAATAAATCAGAAGCCTGTTTTTGTTTACTGGTCAAAGTTTTATGATTCAAACCTTGTAAAGTTTGAAAAACCTGACGATAAGAATCCCGAACACCTTTATTAGAAAACATTTCATCCCAACCGCTATGATTTAAACTAGGTGCTAATTTTGCCATATTTTAAAATTATTAAATAAATACAATTTTAAGTGTTTTTATTAAAAATATTTATTTTTTTAATCCAAATTACAACTTTTAAAACCAATTATATGTAATTTATATGTGAATTTTGTAATTTATATCACATTCTTTTTTTGAGGTTTTAATTTTGAAAATCTTCTTTTTTAAGGCTGTGTTTTTTTGAGATTTGATATTGTTCAAATTTTTTTAGCCCTAAGAAACTTTGATTTTTTATGATTTAAATAATTTGATTTTTTAGAGAATTAATAATAATAGAATAAAAATCATTTGATTGTTGAATGTGAAATTGCAACGATTGAATTTAAAAAGTAGTATTTTTGCAATATGGAAACAAACAGACAGAAAAAAATAGGCGGTGTCATCCAAAAAGATCTGGTTGATATTTTGCAGGGTGAAGTGAGAAAAAACGGAATTAACAACTTAGTAATTTCGGTATCCAAAGTAAGTGTTACTACTGATTTATCAGTGGCAACTGTATATTTAAGTATTTTTCCGCAAGAAAAAGCAAAAGAGACTTTAGAAGGAATAAAATCGAATACGAATTTAATTAAGCACGATTTATCCCAGCGTGTACGTTTGCAATTGCGTCGTGTACCAAATCTGGTATTTTTTATTGATGACTCATTAGACTATATCGAAAAAATTGACAATGCTCTGGCAGGCAAAGAGAACCCAATCGAAAACCGTGATCTTTTAGAAAAAAGAAGAAAATCGTAAATTGAACTTCCCTCTCTACATAGCCAAACGTTATCTTTTTAGTATCAGTAAAAATAACGCTATCAATATCATCAATTCAATTGCCAGTCTCGGAATTATTGTTGGTACTATGGCTTTGTTTGTTGTTTTATCAGTTTTTAGCGGATTGAAAGTTTTCAGCCTTTCTTTTACCAATGAAATTGACCCTGATTTAAAATTGACAAGTACGTATGGTAAATCATTTTTGATTACACCGGAAGATGAAAATCAAATTAAGAAAATAGAAGGGGTTGCTTCGCACACCAAAATTATCGAAGAACGTGTTTTGTTTTTATTTAAAGACAAACAGCAGGTTACTTATCTAAAAGGAGTTGACAGCCTCTATCCGGTTGTGAACGATATCAAAAAAAAGCTTTTTAATGGGCAATGGCTGAAGCCAGACAGCTATCAGGTTGTAGTTGGATATGGGATTTCACAGGATTTTTCGATGGGGATTCTGGATTTTGAGAATCCGTTGCAGGTATTTGCACCAAAACCCGGAAAAGGCGCTATTGAAAATCCCGAAGAAGCTTTCAACAAAACAGATGTACTGCCTGTCGGAATTTATTCTATCAGTGAAGAACTCGATTCTAAATATATTTTTGCAGATTTAGGTCTGGCTCAGGAATTATTGATGTATAAGCCAAATCAGATTTCCGGAATCGAATTGAAATTGAAACCTAATGCTGATGAGAAAGCGATACGCTCTCAACTTCAGACCATTTTCAAAAATAAAATTACAATAAAAAACAGGGCACAGCTAAATGAGTCTTTGTACAAAATGCTTAATACCGAAAATATTGTTGTTTATCTGATTTTTACGCTCGTCATAATTGTAGCACTTTTTAATTTGGTAGGGGCTTTAATTATGATGATTTTAGAAAAGAAAGGAAACTTAAAAACCCTTTTTAATTTAGGTACTGAAATTAATCATCTTCGAAAAATATTTTTATTGCAAGGAACATTATTAAGTGTTTTTGGAGGTATTATCGGTCTTTTCCTGGGTATGATTTTAGTATTATTACAGCAGCAATATGAATTGATTATGATAACACCAACTTTGGCTTATCCTGTTGTTTTCTCATTCGAAAATGTACTTATTGTAATGGCAACTATTGTTATTCTGGGCTTTGTGGCTTCCTTAATTGCCAGCAGCCGTGTAAGCAAAAAGTTGCTGGATTAATATTTCTGCATAAAAAATATTACTTATATTTACCGACTCAAAAATCTACAGCATATGATTGTTTCTGCTTAATCCTATTTTATTTTTTAGAATAATTAGGATACTTACGCTTTTATTTTCAGTTCAGACTACTACATACATCTGGACAATTTTATCATTTATCCTAAAATATCATGACAGAAACAACTATAAAGAAGAATCTATTTTCTAAAATTTTTGCCACATTAAAACAAGCCCTGAAAGGCGACGAATCCTTTGATTATACATCCGGAAGCATCAAGAAAGCAGTAATTCTTCTTGCCATTCCAATGGTTTTGGAAATGATGATGGAGTCTGTTTTTGCTTTAGTCGATTTATATTTTGTCGGACATTTGGAAAACAGCAGTTTTGCGATTCAGACTGTTGGTTTAACCGAATCGGTATTGACGGTTATTTATTCGCTTGCCATCGGAATGAGTATGGCGGCGACAGCAGTTGTGGCCAGACGTATCGGGGAAAAAGATCCGGTTGCTGCAGCAAAAGCCGGAATGCAGGCTATTATTATTGCTTTTGCAGTTAACAGCGTATTGAGCATTTTCGGAATTATGTATGCAAATGATATCCTGATTTTAATGGGTTCTTCATTAGAATCAGCTGAACATGGTTTCAGGTTTACTCAAATCATGATTGGTTCCAGTTTGTGCATTATGCTTTTGTTCCTGATAAACGGAATTTTTCGAGGTGCCGGAAATGCAGCAATCGCTATGAAAAGTCTCTGGATTGCCAACATCTGCAATATTATTTTATGTCCGGTTTTAATTAACGGTTTAGGACCGGTTCCGGCTTTTGGATTGGTTGGAGCAGCATTAGCCACAACATGTGGAAGAAGTATTGGAGTTTTGTATCAAATTTATCATTTATTTTCAGGGAACGGAATTTTAAAAATAAAAATATCCTATTTCGCTCCGGATTTTACACAAATAAAAGCGCTAATAAAAATTGCAGCTCCCGGAATTTTACAATTCGTAATTGCATCCTGCAGCTGGATTTTCTTAGCCCAATTAGTAGCCACGACCGGAGGCGATCATGGTTCTGCAGGTTATCAGACAGCGCTTAGAATTATGATGTTTTTTATTCTCCCTGCCTGGGGATTAAGTAATGCGGCGGCAACTTTGGTGGGACAGAATTTAGGTGCTAAACAAATTGAACGAGTCGAAAAATCAGTTTTTACAACAGCCCGGTACAATGTCATTTTCATGGCAACTATTATGGTGATTACCCTAATTTTTGGAAACTATATTATTTCGTTTTTCACTAATGACGAAATGGTAAAAACAATAGCAGCTGAAGCGTTGCAAACGATGAGTATCGGATTTGTTTTCTACGGAATCGGAATGGTTTTGATCAATACCTTCAATGGTGCGGGAGATACCTGGACACCAACCGGAATCAATTTTTTCGGGTTTTGGCTGTTCCAGATTCCGCTTGCTTATGTATTGGCAAAACATTTTAATATGGGACCAACCGGAGTTTTTATTGCCATTCCGGTTGCTGAAACTGCCATTACTTTAGCCGGAATCTTTTTCTACAAAAGAGGAAAGTGGAAACGAGTACAGGTGTAAAAATTTAAATTGCCGATTGTTCGGCTGTAAAAATGAATATTAGTTTTTACTTTGTTTTTTCATAGTATACAGTGAAATAAACAGTTTTTTAAAATATTAATTTATGAAAGGATTTATTGTCATTTTTGTTTTCCTGGTAGTTTCCTGCAATAAAAAAAGTAACGGTGAAATTATTACATCTGATATGAATTCAGCAACTTTTTTTCGGGAAAAGTTATATAATAAAAAACTTATGGATAGTTTAAACTATCTTGTATTGAGTAAAGGTGATACTTTGGCTTATAATGAATTAAAAGGAATCCACTATATAGGAGAACAAAAATTTACTGGATTTCTATATTATGCATTAATAATGTCAAATAAATACAATTACAAAGTAGCTTCTTTCGACGTTTATGATATTTTAACAACTGATAAGAAATTTTTAGATAAGAAGACAAAAAAAATGGCTAATGAATATTTATTAAAAAGTAAAAGACCTTCAAATTTTTGAAGGTCTTTTTTATGTTTTAAACAAATTCATATCCTGCATAAACCTGTTCAATTTCTTTCATAATGGCGAACAAATCTTCAGGTGCATCAGTGGTAACTAATTTTTGTTTGAATTCTTTAAACGAATGGATTCCTTTGAAGTAGTTGGTATAATGACGACGCATTTCTACAATTCCCAAACGTTCGCCTTTCCAGTCCATTGACCATTGCAAATGATTTCTGGCAGCTTCAACACGATCAATAACGGTTGGAGCAGGCAGGTGTTCTCCGGTTTTAAAGAAATGTTTGATTGCATTAAAAATCCACGGATAACCAATCGCAGCACGGCCAATCATGATTCCGTCAATTCCGTATTCGTTTTTATATTGTAAAGCTTTTTCCGGACTATCGATATCGCCGTTTCCGAAAATAGGCATGGTAATTCTTGGGTTGTTTTTTACACGTGCAATATGAGACCAGTCAGAATGGCCTTTGTACATTTGGGCACGGGTTCTCGCATGAATAGTCAAAGCCTGAACGCCAATATCCTGAAGCCTTTCTGCCACTTCGTCAATATTAATGGAGTTGTCATCCCAGCCTAAACGTGTTTTAACAGTAACAGGCAAATCTGTACCTTTGATAACCGCTTTAGTCAGACGTACCATCAAGTCAACATCTTTTAAAACTCCGGCACCAGCACCTCTGCAGACTACTTTTTTTACAGGACATCCAAAATTAATATCCACTAAATCCGGTTTTACAGTAGAAACAATTTTAGACGACATTTCCATCGCTTCTTCATCACCACCAAAAATCTGAATTCCCACTGGACGCTCGTAGTCAAAAATATCCAGTTTCATGCGGCTTTTTATAGCATCACGAATCAATCCTTCCGATGAAATAAATTCAGAATACATCATGTCAGCACCGTGCGTTTTGCATAATCTGCGAAACGGCGGATCGCTAACATCTTCCATCGGTGCGAGTAATAAAGGAAATTCGGGTAATTCTATGTTGCCAATCTTGACCATCTTCAATATTTTTTGCAAAATTACAACATTTAGTTCAATTCACAGCAAAACATTCAATAAGCTGAAATTAAACCATATAAGTGATATAAGTTCATTTCAGCTTTACGCAAAGTTTAATATGAACTTACATAATAACTTATATGGTGAAAAAAATTATATAGTTGTTTTCCTGTAATCAAAAAACCGAATGGGTTTTCGGCTCATCGGATTAAAAACCAAAGGATTTAAAACTTCTTTTGAGGCAAATTCTATTTTTGGTGTTACTCTTAATTTGGCTCTAAAGTGATCTTTAATTTCCTGAAGAAATTCCGGAGTCTGGTTTTTAACCGCAATTTTTATCAGGATTTCATCCGTGCCTAAATCATTGGTAGAGATTTCAATCAAATGATTTTCGATATTGTCGAAACTCCTCAAGACATCGTTCATCGCAGGTGGATACAATGTTGTTCCTTTGTATTTGATCATCTGTTTTTTACGGCCGACAACCGGACCGACACGCAAAGTATTTCGCCCACAAGAACATGGTTCATTGTGAAGCTGTACAATATCTCCGGTTTTAAAACGCAGTAACGGCATGGCTTCAATTCCTAAAGTAGTAAAAGTCAGTTCGCCAGTTTCGCCATTTTTTACGGGAATATTATTTTCGTCCAGAACTTCAACAATAATTAATTCGGGATGATGGTGTCCGCCTTTTCCGTGTTCACATTCTGTAAAAGCGGTACTCATTTCGGTAGAAGCATAAGTCGAAAACAACTTAATATTCCATTTATCCGTAATTTTTTTGGATAAAATATTCATTGAAAAATCCTGTTCTCTTAAGGATTCTCCAATACAAATGGCACCTTTTATACTCGAATTATTATAATCGATTCCGTGGATTTCGGCATATTCAATTAATTTCAAAAGGAAAGAAGGAACCGTAATCAAGTAACTCGGATTGTATTTTAAAATCGAATCCCATTGCATTTCGGGAATTCCGGCACCCACACGGATAACGCCAACTTTCAATTTTCTCAAACCTAAAAAATAGGCAAGACCTGCCATAAATTTTCGGTCAATTGTTGTCATCAACTGAACTACATCGCCTTCAGCAATTCCGGCGCAGGCAAATGAAATGGCTTCATTATACGCTAATCGGTCCAAGTCAGAGTCAGTTAAACCAAAAGTTACCGGATCACCTAAAGTTCCGGACGTTGAAGCGTAATCAATAATTTTATGCTGCGGTACACACACAAAATCATCGTTGTATTGTTGTAAATCTTCTTTGGTAGTAACGGGTAAAAATTGTAAATCTTCCAGCGTTTTTACTTTCGAAATATCAATATTCTGCCCTGCGAAAAGTCTTTTATAAAATGGAGAATTCTCGCTGATATAAGTTAAAAGTTCAGCTAATTTTTGTTCCTGAAAAATTTTAATTTCCTCTAAAGAATTTTTTTCTATTGCCGGAATCATTGTAATTTTCTTTTGAGTTTTTTTAAATATTTTTCAATTTCTGCTTTTTCAGGAGCAGTGGTAATTTCTTTGGTCAGTGCTTTTTCAAAATTTACCTGAGCCTGCTGAAATTCTTTTTTTTGGTAAAAATACAATCCTGTTTTATAATACACAACCCAATAATCCGGGTTTAACGATTGATAATTTTGAATGAATTCAGCAGAAATGGTTTCTTTCTTTTTCAGGTAAAAATCCATTTGATGATCTTCAATTTTAAACTTTTTATAGTTTTGGAAAGCTTCTGTTTTTATAAAAGGATCTTTCGCAATATTTAAATTCTCTTGTTCAAATGAAATTTCGGTATTCGATTTTTTGCCATTAAAAACAGCATCCAGATTGTAACAGACAAATTCCCCCAATTGATACGGATTTGCCGAAACCCAGACTAATTTTTCTTTCGGTTTAAAAATAACTCCATGATGCGCCATTAACTGATTCAAAGCTTTTTCATTGCCGTAGCCCAATGGAAGATTATTTAAACCGTTTTTATCCCTGAGAATTTCAGAAGCAATCTGCGGATTTATCTTTTTATTTTCTGATAAAAGTTCCTGAATTCTTTCGAATCGGTATTCAGAATGACTGTTTACAATTTGTTCCTGATTTCGCTTATCATCCTTAAATGCTTCTCCCTGAAAATGATTCGAACAGATTAACTGACTGGTATTCGGCATATCATAAACATCCATTTTTTTAGGAGAAACCTCAATCAAAACGGCTTTATTATCCTGAGCACTTCCTACCATGATAGATTCTGAAACAAACACTTTTCTTTTTTTTGCAATCGCAATGGCTTCGTCAATATTTTGAGCGTGTTGTAAAATTTCGCGTGTCAGAATTGAAATAGGTGTTTTGGCAACTAGCGGAATTTTAGATTTTGATGCATTAATGGTTACAGTCAGACCTTGCTGGTTCATTCCGGAAACGGTTCCAATCATTCCGGGCCACGTAACCATCATAAAATTATGACCCTGTTTTGGTTTTACAAACGCAATGATTTTATTTTCTGCGAAAGCATCATTTACATAAAAATCAAAATTGCGTCCCAGAATTAAATTTCCGTCTTCAGATTTTTCATTCCATGCTGCAAAAGACGAACAGCCAACCAAGGCTAAATCCTGCAAAGCATGACCAATGTCGTGAGCAGCGTGCAGATATAATCCTCTTTGATATTGTGGGGCGATGTTATCAAATTCATGTGAAGTGTATTGCGAAACGCCATAAATTTCTGTTTGATATTCTTCCGGAACATTCAGATATAGCTTTCGATTGAACCAACTCAAAAAATGACGCAGCATTTTCTGCTGAAATTTTGAAGGGACAATATCTGTTATTTTAGAGAAAAAAATACGTTGTTGTTTCTGCAAGAGAGAATCTGACAAAGCGCCGGTTGTAAGCCCAATTTCCAAGGGATCGCCTTCTACATATAATTCCCAAAGGCCTTGTTTGTTTTTTGAAAACGAATTATTCCCCGAAATAAAAGTGCTGTCAGAACGTTTTGTAACCACTGGTTTTGTAGCATTATAAGCGGAAATATCAGGCAGATGTTTTTTTGATTTTGCTGTGCCGCACGAAACCACAGTTCCTAAAAAACCGATGAATAAAAGATATGAAACCCAGTTTTTCATCACAATTAAGCCTGATTGATTTTGGTAATTAAATATTCTTTCCCAACAATTTCAGAACAGGTTACAACAGCCCCGATTGTTACACCCAAAACCCCATGCATGCTGATGCTCTGACCCGTGAGATACAAATTTTCTAATTTGGTTTTGGACGGAATCAACGTTTTCATCGGATTTTCGGAATCTTTGACATAGCCGTACATATTGCCTTTATCACCGCCAATATAATCACGGTAAGAAAGCGGACTTGAGGTATGAACAGACTGTATACAATCCCGGATCCCCGGAAATTTTATTTCGATTTCATCCAAAAATTTAGCTGCTTTTCTGGCTTTGAATTCTTCATAACTTTCACCACGTTTATTTTTTTCGATAGTTGTATTAAAAGTATTTACCCAGGGCAGTACATCATCAAATTTCATGTAGGTGATAAACGTCATTCCATCAGCCCATATTTCGTCTTTTTTAGACGCATTCATAGAAGCCATATACATTTTTGGCCATGAATTTTCATCGTATTCATGCGACGTCCAGACTTCACCGCTATTTTTAAAATGATAATAATTGTGGTTGATGTATTTGAAAGTTTCCGGTTTAAAAACCAGATACAGACTAAAAGCCGAAAGAACGCCTTCAAGGTTTTGAATCCGGTTGAAAAATGGCTTTCTGAAGTTCTCTTCACCTGCCATTTTCAATGTTGTTTTGGGTTCAATATTCGAAATAAAAAGCTTTCCGGAAACCTGTGTCCCGTCTTTCATTTTAACCGAATTCACTTTGTGATTTTCGACTTCAAAATGGATAACTTCTTTATATTTATAAAATTCGCCGCCGTATTTTTTAAGCTGTTTCAAAAGCTGTTTGGTGATCTGGCTTCCGCCGTTGATGCAGCGCCATGAACTTTCGATATACGAATTTACAATCAGGGCATGAACATAAAAAGGGGACTTATCCGGAAGTCCTGCATATAGAAAATTAGAACCTGCCAGAACGGCTTTTAGTTTTTCATTTTCTGTAAAAGAATCAATTGTTTCTTTTGCATTCAGCCTTAAAATTTCATCTTCATATTTACCTTCCCATTCTAAATTATAGAGCGGAAAAGAATCGCAGACTTCTCGTAAACTTTTACAATATTTTTCAATGTTCTCTTTTTCTCCGGGGAAATATTTTTCTAGTTGGCGAACAAAATTCTCATAGCCCTGTGCATGCGGATACTCGGTACTATCATCTTCAAAAGAAATAATATCGAAAGCATTTTTGTCTAATTGCTTCAGGTTTAGTTTATCGATAATCCCCAGGTATTTAAAATACTGATACAGATTTTGGCCTTCGCCCAAACCTCCTATGTAATGAATTCCGGTATCAAAAATCGTCTTATCGCGAACAAAAGTCTGAAGATTTCCGCCGTATTGACTGTTTTTTTCGAGCACACAAACGCTGTAGCCTTCTTTAGCCAGAATGATCGCCGAGACTAATCCGCCTAAACCGCTGCCTACAATTACTACGTCGTATTGCTCTTTCATTTTAATTTTTCTTTAAAATGATGATATTATTTTCTTCTAAAACAGAATCAAAACCCAAGTCAGTTACTTTATTTTTTAAACGGGAAGAACCAATCAAAATTATAGAAGAAGCACTCGTAATTTTCGAAAAATGCTCAAAGTTTTCATCTGAAATCAATGTAACATCATACTCCCCATTTGTTAATTCTAATTGATCCAGATACGATATTTTTCTTTTTTGGGCGATGTAATTGGTTTTGGCAACCTCTCTTTTTTCTTCATCAGAAATGTACGAATCAATTTTTCGCTGCGGTTCCTGCAAAGTAAGTAAAACGTCTAATTGCCCGAAATCATTTGCTAAATGCAGGATTTTGGCTTTCGCCGAAATGTACCGGTTTAGATGATAATAGGTTTCTAGATTTGATTTCAGATTTTCTTTTACACTTTTTACCACTTCAATTTCTTTGTAATCATAACTATGAATCAGCATTTTTTTGAAATAATCAGATCCTTCAATTTGCTGACGTATTTTAGAGAATTCAGATTTAAAAAAGGCACTAATCTGTTTGGTTCTTTCAGCATAATTTTTTCCAAAAGAATGATTATCAGGACTTATTCTTTCTAAAATAGAAATGGTAATACTGCCGTCATAAATTATAAAATCGCCTTTTGGCAAGACTTCCGAAACACCATGAATTAAAATTGGAAGAATGTCTAAATTTAATTCTTCAGCAAGATAAAAAGCACCTTTATGAAAACGTTTAATCTGATTGCTTTCAGAACGAGTTCCTTCAGGAAAAATGATTATCGAATACCCTTCTTTTGCTTTTTGGCGCAAATGCTCAACGCCGTTTTCAAGCCCTTTTGAAACGGGATAAAAACCTGCTTTTTTAACAATTGGGCCAAAAAACAGGGAGTTGTACACCCAGTCATTTACTAAATAAATGACTTTCGGAGTCAGCATTCCGATTGTCAGCGTATCTAAAAATGATGCATGATTGGCAATAATTATGGCTGGTTTTTCAAAATTTTCATGAAAAGGATTAATCACTTTTTTGACCACAAACGGATTGGAATACAAGACTGATTTCATAAATTTTGAAATCACAAAACGGAATCCGCTCATTTTAGATTTTTCCTTTATTGGAAGAATCGGCATAATAAGCAAACAGTAAAGCGACATTAAAATTCCGCCAAGTCCGTAGTAAAAAAAGGATATAATACCATTTAAAAAACTGCGTAGTGCGAAAGGTGGATTTCCGTTTTTTGAACGGTTTGATATAAAAAGTTTAAAGAGAATCGGATAGAAGATGAACGTAATAATCAGTGCCGCAAAAACCCCGATTAACGAAACTGATGAAATTGAAGTTAGTGCAGGATGCTTCGCAAATATCATGGCGCCGATTCCTAAAATTGTCGTGATTACAGCTAAAATGATTGATGTTCTGTAAATCGCAATTTCATTTTTTCCGGTAGTATATTCTTTTTGAAGTGCACTTGTCATAAAAATGCTAAAATCAACTCCATGACCAAAAATCAAAGTGCAGACAATCATACTGAAAATATTCATCTGAATGCCAAAAATGCCCATAATTCCTGCTGTAACAATTCCGGTTAAAGCAATCGGGATACAGCTGACAATCACCAATTCGATTCTTCTGAAAAAGAAAAACAGAATTAAAATCACGGCGATAAAGGAATAATTGACAAGCGAATTGAAATCGGTTTTCAAAGTGCTGAAAAAGGTTTCATTCATTTGCTGGCGGTCAATTGCAATCAGGTTTTCTTTGGCGGAAGCCGATTTTACAAAAGTATCACGCTGTTCAGGAGAAACTTTTACCAAAGTTGAAATCGTGTAAAAACCATTTTTTTCGGTTACAAATTCTTTTAATTGTAAAGCCTGAATTTTTAGATAGGCCGAAGCAGAAATGGGCTTGAAATCCAAATTTAAATGATCGAAAAAAAGATTGTATGTCGTTGGCTTGAATCCAAGTTTTGAACCTTCCGCAATTAATTGAGATTGTAAAAATTGTTTTTTACTGGCATTCCAAAACGAATTCCATTTTTCAATTTTTTGACGCTGTTCCTTCTGCGAAAGCATAATTCCTCCAACAGAACTGAAATTTAAAATTTTCTTCTCTTTTTTTTCTTTTGTTAAATCGGTAAAAAGCTTGCTGTTGTGTTGCAGAACTTCTTCCATACTTTTTCCGTACGAAGCCACATAAATGGTTTTTGAAGTCAGACTCGTGCTTTCTTCCAGTTGTTTCTCGGCAGCTTTGATTTCTTTAGGAACAAAATTTAGCTGTGACAAATCATTATTGAAACCAACATTATTATAAGTAAAAAAGCAAATGATTGTAATTATAACACAAAAGCCAATCAAAAATTTATTGTTGTGAAAGGAGAAATGAGCCAGTTTATCGATCACATTTTTCTTATGTTCAAAATTATTTTCTTTGGGTTTGTATAAATGAGGAACAATCAGAAGTGAGAAAAACGCGGATGCCATAACGATCACGGCAGCGAAAATTCCGAGGTCATTCAGTGCATCTGATTTTACAAAAAGCAGACATAAAAATGCAACTGCCGTAGTCGAACTGCTCATGATGACAGGCATCGTAATGTCTTTATACAAGGTTTTGATGTCACTGTTGTGTTTGTAATGCGTGAGAATATGTAATGAATAATCAATTGTGATTCCCAATAAAATAGATCCGATTCCGAGTGAGATTGCCGAAATCTGTTCTTTTACAAAATATAAAAAGGCAACGGCAAACAAACCGCCAAATATTGTTGGAATAAAAATAATGAGCGGAATTAATATTTTTCGGTAGAATAAAATTAATATCAGCATTAGCGTAATCATGGCGATGGTCGTCGTCAGGACAATATCACTTTTAATCTGAGTGGCATTTGCAACGGCAATCAAAGCGGACCCAAAATAACTGACAGAAGTTTTTCCTTTAAACTGCTGATTTAAATTTTCCTGAATCGATTTTAGCTTTTCAGCAAAAAGAGTGTTTTTTTCGGTTTCGCTGGATGAAATATCTGAGGTGATAAAAAGCAATAATTTCTTTTTGTCTTTGGTCATTACAAAACCATTTTCCAATGTAAAATCATCACCAATATTTAATTGCTGTAATTTTTTTAAAGCTATAAACGAAATCCCAAGCGGATCCTGCAGAATAAAATCTTTTGTTACAAAGCCAGAAGGTGAAATAATCGATTTATAATTTGCCTGAACTGTCGCTGCAATACTGTCTTTTTGCATTTTTTTTTCGATAGAATCATAATCTTTATCATCTAAAAAAAGCGGCAGATTATTGTAAACAAAATCGATTGTTTCCTGAATATTCTCTTCGTCAATTTTTCCCTGGATTCCGGTAATATAAGGTTTGCAGGATTTAGAAACACTATCCGAAAAAGCAGTGGCCATTTCTTTCAAATCGTCTTCAGAACCATTTTTTTCGAGTTTGAAAATGACAGTGGTTTTGTCTGCGAAATTTAACTGTTTGAGAACTTTTGCCGTAACATCAGCTTTGTCATTGGTTGGAATGAGTTTGGTTATGTCTTCTTCAAATTTAATTTGAGACGCAAAAAATCCAAAAATAAAAAGCATCAGCACAGCCAAAAAAACCGAAAGTGATTTTCGTCGGTTTACAAATAAATGAATGGCGTAGAAGTATTGATGCATGATTATAGCTTAAATTTTTCAGCCACAAATTCACGAATTTATTTTGAATAAATTGTACTAATTTGAGAATTCGTAGCGAATTGACATAGAATTTTATTCTGTACGTTTCTTACTAAAAGCGGTTAAAAGTAAATAACTTATTAAACCAGCTGATAAAGCCGAAACGGATGCTAAAATAAGACTTCCTACGATATATTGAGCGGCATTTTTTTGAATATCGTCAAACGTCATCGAACTGTCCAAAAAAAGTGAAGTATCAGAAGGGACAAAAATGCTTCCTATTTTTAGAGAAGCGTAGATAATAAAAGGAATGAAAGGAGGAAAACTAATATTGGAAGTTAAAAAAGCAATGACTTTGTTGAGCCTGAATAACGCAGCTAAAGCAAAAAGCAAAATGGTCTGAAAACCCCAGAAAGGTGAAAGACCAATAAAAATTCCTAAAGCAATTGCAGCGGATTTTTTAAAATTTGAATCCTTGCTTTCTAAAATATCCTCGAGAAAGAATTTTTTAAAACCTTTTTTTTTTGCTCTTCTGAAAAAATCCCTTGGTTTGATGTAAAGCAACGCATTTGTTACCAAAACGGTATTTAGAATACTGATTCTGGTAAAATCACGAAACGGACGAAAATGAGACACACGCTCTGCAGGATCGTACAAAACCTGAATCGGAATGTTTTTTACTGTAATTCCTTTCCATGCAGCACGTACAATAACCTCAATTTCAAACTCAAATTTATTGGTATAAAATCGTTTTGGTAGCAATCGAAGCGGATATAATCTAAAACCGGATTGCGTATCATCAAGTTTGATTCCGGTTTCAAACCTGAACCAGAAGTTCGAAAATTTATTTCCGAAACTACTTTTCTTAGGCACATTTTCCTGCGTCATATTTCGGCTTCCAATCAAAAGAGCATTTGGCTCCTCTTGGATAGCTTCTAAGAAAATGGGAATATCAGCAGCAAAATGCTGTCCGTCAGAATCGATTGTGATGGCATATTCGAATGTCATTTCGATTGCTTTTCGAAAACCGTTTCTAAGCGCCCGTCCTTTTCCTAAGTTTTTAGGATGATGAATTTGAGTAAGCTGTGAATACGATTTTAATATTTCGCTCGTAGCATCAGTAGAACCGTCATTGACAATAATGACATTTGTGGTGAAATTTAAAACAGAGTCCAGAACTTTTTTTAGCGTTTTTTGATTATTATACGTAGGTACAATAACGCAAAAGTTAGTCGAACTAAGTAATTCCTGATGTGATTTCATGTGCCGTTTTTTGAGCTTTATTTTACGAATTGCTTCTCTTTTTCAGAGAAACTTTTAGATTGTAAAACAAAGTCTTTAAGATAATCTTTCAAAGCCGCACCCTGCGAAGCATAATACGTTGTTATGAATTTTTTATCTTCTTTAATATTTTTCTTGTAACCTGTAATGCCCGGAACATCTTCCTGAATGCTCAGTCTGATCATTCGCATTTCGATATTACTTGGATCACTTTTTATTGTAGCTTCAAGTAATTTTGCGCCTTCTTTAAAACGCTCAATTTTTGCGCCTAATTTTTTTTCAAATTTTGATTCCAGTAAAATGGAAGCCGCTTTGTAAGCCACTAAAATTTTATCATCATTATTGGAAATGCCTGCAAGTTTGGCTACAAATTCTTTGGCATTATTTTCAGATTTTGTAATGTCAGCATACATTTTTCGAATGGTAGCCAGATCCGGATTGCCTGCAAAATTTACCAGTAGAAGTAATGTCATTAGCAGTTTCATACTTAAAGTTTTTTATATACGTTGCTCAGTTTTAAAGCAACAGTATCATTAAAATAAGTTGTGTTTTTTACTTTAACCAAATTGTCTTCGGTTGTTGCAATATCTAGTTCCAGACGTAATTCCGGAGTGCTCTCCGGATTTATGAGTGCCATAAATTTTACATTTGAAAGCGTCTGAATCATTAAAGTTTCCTGAGTTATTTTCTCTGTCAGTTCTTTAATAATCTGAATCATGCAAACACCAGGCATAATCGGATTTCCCGGAAAATGACCTTTGAAAACTTCATGTTTTTCATTAACCAAAATCGTAATAATATGTTTCGAATCGGATATTTTTTCTTCCGAAAGTATTTTGTAAAAGTCTTTTAAAACCATAATTTTTATTTTCCAAATGTATATGCCACACCTATTTGATAAACCAAATTAGGATTTGTAGTAGCCGCTCCATTAGCATCATCAAATGCGTCTCTTGTCCCTTTTTTGATTCTTGCTTCGAATGCAATTCCTTTTGGGAAGTTAAATCCAACTCCGCCAATAATTCCAAAATCAATATCTTCTCCTTTTGAAACAGAGGTAAAAAATCCATTTGATTTATCATATTCGATTTCATCTCCAATTACAAAGTCAACAAACGGACCAGCCAAAAGATATATCTTTTCAGTAATGTTAAATTTATTTATAGTTATAAATGACAAATATTGTAATGAAATATCCAGATTTCTATTTTCAGTTATCGTTTCTGCTTGGCCGTCAGGTAAGAAGTTATAATAAAATCCCTCGACAGTACCTTTTGCCCCTTGTCTGGAATAAGTTAATTCAGGCTGTAACGTATAAAATTTACTCAATTTCAAAGCTCCAAAACCACCAATGTAGAAATCTGTTTTACTGTTCACATCAAAATCAGTTTTTGAAATTTTAGAAATGTTAATTCCTGCATGAATTCCAGGTTTAAAAGTTACCTGAGCCTGCATTTTTAAAAATGCAAAAAAAGAAAATGCAATAATTGCTAAATTTTTACTTTTCATAATTTTTATTTTCCAAACGAATAGGAAACCCCTAATTGAAAATTAATATTTGTGTTATAATCGCCAAAAAGATAATTATTATTAGAATCATTGTAATAATAATCACTATCTAATATATCGTAAAAACCTTTTTTAAATCGGGCTTCAAATGTTAAACCTGATGGCAGACGATAGCCAATTCCGGTAACAAAAGCCAAATCATTCGCATCTTTTCTTTTGACTAAATTATGATTTACAAGAAAATCTGCCGATGGACCAAATTGTATCTGAATACCGGGTCCAAAAGTAAACTTATTTAACAATGTAAACGAAAAATAATCAAGTCTTAAATTTTCTTTATTAAATTTTTCAGTACCTGAATTCTCATCATTGTAATTTCGGACCACATTGTCAGAACCTTGTCTGCTATATGTTATCTCAGGCTGAAGAGCATAATATTTACCCAGCCTGATTTCGCCAAAACCACCTACATAAAAATCTTTTTTATAAGTGGAATGTGTTTCCGAAATCGTAGAAAAACCCAATCCAGTTCTTATTCCTGGCTTGAAACTAACTTGTGCGTGTGCCTGTATGATAAAAAATAGGGCTATTATACTTTTATAATTCAATTTCACTACATTTTAAAAGTGTAACTGATGCCAAGCTGAAAGACCTGATTCAAAATTATTTCGTCATAATAATAGTCATCATCAACTCCGTCATAGCCATAAATATCAATGAATCCTTGTTTAATTCTGGCTTCAAATGCCAGTCCGTTTGGCAATGTATAACCAACACCTGCAACAATTGCCATGTCAAAACCTTCTGGATCAGAGTTGATGTAATTATCATCTACTTTAAAATCTAAAGAAGGTCCTGCCAAAACATGAAAGCCACTACCACCAAAGTTAAATTTAGCAACGGCTCCAAGTGTTATATAATTTAGCTCATATTTTTCAGAATAATAGCGGCCATTTTCAAAATACCTTCCTTCATCACCTTGTCTTGAATACGTTATTTCAGGCTGTAATGAGAAATACCTGTTGAATTTAATATCTACTAATCCACCAACATAAAAATCAGTTTTAGTACTGTTGTCATCGATATTAGTCAATGTAGAAAAGTTTAATCCGCCTCGAAGTCCCGGGCTAACCCTTACCTGTGCCTGAGATGTTATTAGACCTATAAATAAAACGAATATTATTAAAGTTACTTTTTTCATTGTGTATTTGGTTTAGGTTAATTTATTTTTTATTCTGATTTAAAATAATTTAGCTCAATTTTCAATTTTATATTTTGATGTAAAATGACTACTTTTTTAGCAAAAATATCGTTTTCTAAAGTAAAAGTAATTGTTATTTTATCTTTTGTTTTAGAGGAGCGGACTACTTTTTCTAATTTTTGATCTTTTTTGGAGAAGAAAAGATAGTTGTCACGTTTCCCGTCTGCCGATTTATAAATGTTACTTTCCTCGTTTTCGAATTGTTGCTGAATTAAATATTTGTTTTTAAGAAGCAGTCGAAAATCTTCTTCCAATGTATTAATCAGGATTTTCCTGTCGAGTTCAGAAACAATCGAATTGACTTTAAAATCGTTTTCAGAAATTTCAAAATCCATTAATTTGTTGCCGAATTCAGTTGTAAAAACGACCCGGTGTGTGGTATCATTTATTTTTTTAGCGATGAAAATTCCGGACATTTCGTGACCATAGACCAAGATATTGGTTTTGTAAACATAATCGGTTTTGGAGTCTGAGAAATAAGGAACTTCAATCGTCGTTTTATCTAATTTTTTAGGCGTATAATTTTTTGTGACGGAGCCACAGGAAACCAAAACAATTGCCAGAAAACAATTAATTAGTAAAAACTGAATCGTCGATTTTTGCATTGATTACTTTATTTTTTAATACAATTCGGGTATAATCGTCAGATGATTCCAATAATTTTACCTGAACAACAGTGGCTTCTTCTTTATCAAAAGTCAGTTCGATTTGTTTGATGTATTTTTTCAGTGTCGCATCTTTCGGAATAAACTTCGCCAGATTTTGTCCTTTTAATTTAAAATATGAAATCGTAAATTCTTTGTCATCAAACATATTTCCGCTCACGCTTCCCACAATTAATTTATTGATGCGGGCAAAGATTTTGCTGTTTCCAATATCAACGGCACTTTTCTTTCCTTCGTCGTTAATCAGGATTTTTCCGTTTTTGAAAACGATGCTGTAATTGTATGGTTTCTTGTATTGCCAGGACAATAACGCCGGTTCCTTGAAAAACATCTTTCCGGACGTTTCAATGTCTTTCGACAAAAAATCCAAATGTTTGTATTGCACAAAATCAGTATTTAAACTTTTAATTTTTTTGGAGACAACATTCACATCTTCTTTAAATGAGGCTATTTCGGCAGGAGTCATTTTTTGTTCCTGAGCAAACAAATTGCCTGAAATAAAGAGAATTAGTAGTGCTATTTTAGTTTTCATATTTTGTAAGAATAAAATCAGTTTTTATCTGTGTTTTCGCTTTAGCGAATCTGTTTTATCAGCGTTCAATTTTCATACGCTTTAAGATTCAATAGTTCTTCAATCGAAACGACCTGATAATTGTTTTGCTGCAAAAATTGCAAAAACTGTTCCAATATCAAAACAGAGTGTGGCGCCGTGTCGTGCAAAAGTACAATTCCGCCGGGAGAAACCCGTTTTTTAATTCGATTCAAAATTAATTTTTCATTTTTTAATCCACCGTCAAGCGAGCGAATATTCCAGCCGATTACTTTATGACCGGTGATTTTTAAAGCTCTGCCAATTGATGGTGTTGTAACCCCATAAGGAGGACGAAAAAAGTTTATTTTTTTGGAAGTGAATTTTTCCAGAAGTTTATCTGTTTTCTGGAGCTCTTTTCTTATCGTTGGTTCGGTATAAAAATCAAAAAACTTAGAATGCGAATACGAATGATTTCCCACCAAATGACCTTCGGCGATAATTTGTTTTACAATTTCAGGATGATTTTCAATATTTTTTCCAATGCAGAAAAAAGTCGCTTTTGCATTGTATTTTTTTAAAAGTTCTAAAACTTCTAAAGTAAATTCACTTGGACCGTCGTCAAAAGTAAGTGCGATTTTTTTCTCTGTTTCTAATGGATTACCGCAGAAAGCCTTTACATGATAATTAGATGAAATCCTGGCAGAACCGAAAGCATTTATTCCGATCCAGATAAAAATTATAGCAAAAAAGAACCACAGATTTATTGCAGTATAAAGATTCAGAAGAAATACTAAAAGCAACAAAAAGATAAAAAACAGCGATATGTTTTTATGCGTTATCATTTTGACAGCAGCGTAAAACTATGGTTTTTTCCGTTTAATTGATTGTATAATAAAATGGTTTTGTAAAACGGTTTTGAAGCCGAATTCACTTTTACGATTTCAGGAATTTCCTGTATTTTCAAAATTTTAGCAGCCATCCAAAATGCAAAAGCCGAAGCCGTATCGTATTCGCCGCTTAAATGTTTGTAATACAAAACCGGAGTGTTTGCAAAAGTGTTTTCGCTCAGATTTTTATAATAATTTTCGAAAGATGTATTTCCGTCAAAGCCTAAGACTAAAGCATCAATATCTGAGATCTCTAAATTATTCGATTTCAGGAAAGATAAAATTTCACTTTCAATCTCGTTTTCTTCTAAAGTATTGATAATAGCAACATCCAAAAGTTCAGCGTAAGTATTGTCTTTTCTTTCATTTTCTAAAACAAAAAAACTAGCGCCTTCTCCATAAACGGCACCGCTTGTAGTAGAAGTTAAAACATCATATGGAGCCGCATTGTCTTGTTTGATTCTTCCGTTTAATTTGAAAAGGGCAGTAGTGTAATCTCCATTTTCATCAACGCCCCCAACTAAAATAGAATTAGTTTCCTCTTCTTCAATCTGCATTTTTGCATCAATCAAAGCCGATTCAAAAGAAACCGCGCCATTCACGTAAGTAAAATTGTAACCTTTGCATTGCTGTAAAAGTGCAATCTGTGCGCCAACTGTATTGTGAGTCGATTGAATAAACGAAGTCGGGGTTAAAAACTCTTCATTATTATCTAAAATGCTTTTCAGGAATTTTTCAGAATCTTCGATACATCCTAAACCAGTTCCGGTAATAATGGCATCAACATTTTCAACATTCGCATCTTTCATGGCCAGAGCCGAAGCTACGATTCCGTTTTTTACCCCTTTTGCCATTCTTCTGCTGGCAGCTGGAGAAATATATTCTTTGTACGCCGGCGGAACAATTGCCAGTACATTTTCGTTATGATTTACAACCGCTTCTTCCAAAAAAACTGTATCAAATGTTTTTTGAGTCGAAATACAGCCTACTCCATTTATATATGTTTTTTTACTCATCAGCTTTTTGAAAATATAAGGGTGGAACAGTTTCCTCCAAATCCAAAAGAATTAGAAAGAACATGTTCAATAGTTTTATTTTTTAAAGTAGTCTGTGGTTTTAAATCGAATTCTTCCATTGGAATTTCGAAATTTAGATTCGGATAAACCACATTATTTTGAATGGCCAAAACGCTGTACACTGCTTCAATTGCTGCGGCCGCCGCTAAAGTGTGACCTGTAAAAGGTTTTGTCGAACTGAAATCGGGAACTTTTTCGTTTTCGTAAATTCTTTTTAAAGCACGCCCTTCAGATAAATCGTTGTTTGGTGTTGCGGTTCCATGAACGTTGATGTAATCAATTTCAGAAGGTTTTAAACCTGAAACGTCAAATGCTTTTTTCATGGCCAAAAATGCACCGTCTCCATTTTCGGAAGATGCAGTCTGATGGAAAGCGTCATTGGCATTTCCGTAACCCGAAACTCTTGCCAGCACTTTTTTATTTTGCTTCGCCACAATTTCATCCGATTCTAAAACTAAGTAAGCTGCTGCTTCGCCAAGATTTAAACCTTTACGATTGTTGTCAAAAGGTTTGTTGTAATCGTCCGATAAAATCATTAAAGTCTTAAAACCGTTAATGGTAAATTTTGCCAAAGCATCAGCACCGCCCACAATCACGCGATCTAATTTTCCGGTTTTGATCAATCTTGCGCCCAGCATAATCGAATTGGCTGCAGACGAACAAGCCGTACTGATGGTCGTAACCATTCCTTTTAAACCTAACTCTTCGGCAATTTTATCCGCCACATCACCACCGTCATGGCAGGTAATATATTTTACCAGTTCCGGTTTTTCGAAATAATCGTAATAATGCTTTTCGGTCATATCCATTCCGCCCACACTGGTGGCAGAAATCAGTCCGGTCCTGAATTCGTTTATCGATGTAATGCCTGCATTTTCAACAGCTTGTCTGGCTGCCAGAGTGCCAATCATAGCGGTTCTCGAAAAATTATTATTTTCAGAAAGCTGTAGTTCGGCAATCAGTTCTTCATTGGTTTTTTTGATTTCACCAACTTTGATGACATCGGCATGAACTGTCGGAATATTTTGAATACGCGAAATACCAATTTTGTTTTCGATCAAAGAAATATAATTTTCCTCGACTGAATTCCCAATCGCTGAAATAATTCCCATGCCCGTTATTGCGACACCTTTCATTTTTTAGACATCTTAGATTATTAGATTTAGACATCTTAGATTTTACTTTCAGACTTACTTGGATTTTAGATGGACTTTCTAAGTAGTCTAAAAATCTAAGCCAGTCTAAGTTAGTCTAAGTTAGTCTTATTTCGTTCTGTTAGCGTCAATGTAAGCCGCCATCGTTTCGATAGACTGGAAAATAGATTTTCCTTCTTTCGGATCCACTAATTTAATTCCGTAATCTTTATCTAAAATTACGATAAGTTCAAGTGCATCAATAGAATCTAAACCTAAACCGTCTCCAAATAAAGGATCGTTATCAGCAATATCTTCTACAGCGATATCTTCAAGGTTTAGGGTTGTAATGATTTTGTTTTTTAATTCTGCTTTTAATGCTTCCATGATTATTTATGGTATAATGTATTGATATTTTCGTTTTTATATTTTTCGTTTTCTGCAGTACTTATGATGCAGAGAAACGCTTTGTAATTGTCATTAAAAAATTCTGTCCAGCCGCAAAGCACTAAATCTGCTTTATTTGTATTCAGTAAAATGTTGGAATAATTCGATAAAAATTCGCCGTTAAAAGCATCAAATATAAAGAAAGAATTTTCACTTTTCAGCTGATGGCGGATACTTATTTCGCCCAAACAAATATTGGGCAGTGTATACACAAAAACCGCGGGACTTGGAAAATAGTTTTCTTTGTCTGAAATGGATTCCTGGTATTTTACATCGGTATCCAGACTTGACGATTTATTAGCCAGAACCAAAGCGATATTGTTTTCCTGTTCAGTAGAAACTATCGGACTCAAAAGCAGTTCTGAACCTAAAAAAGCCAGTTTGCTCAACCCATCCATTTTGAAAAATTTTGGATATTGTATTTCAAAATTACGATAGGCTTGTTTGGAGAAATCTGCAAAATCGGTTGGTTCAGTTTTGAAAACAGAAGTTCCGTTGAGAACAATTTCGTTGTTTTCGATTTTGATATAGGATTGTATGTATGTTTTGTTTTGAGTCATTATTAAAAACTAAGTCAAAAGAATTTTTTCACTTTTCATTATTTCTACTGCTTTTTCAGTTTCTTTCGAGCCGTCACTCAAAGAGCCGGGAAGCATAATTAATCTTTTCTTTAGCTTTCCATTCTCATCTTCAAATGTAATTTCAAATCTTGATCTTGTTAATCCAGTTTTGCCATTTATAAATTGCGTGTCTTTTATTTTATTTCTTTCTATAATTGGCGTAGCCGAATTATTTAAGCTTTTTAAAATTGCATAAACCAAAAAAACAGCAAATAAAACATAAAATATTGCAGAACCATTTTGTTGGTTTTTAAAACTTACAAATGCATTATAAAACATAAAAACAGCAAGCCCGCCATAAATAATTAAAATTCTGGAAATATTATTTCCAACAACTGTTTTAGAAACATTTCCAATTATTCCATCTCTGGTTAAAACTATTTGATCAGGAAGAACATGACAAAATCCTGTTTTTGTTTTGAATGTTTTTTCTTTTTCCATTTTATTATTTAAGAATTGGACTTGTACGTTTATTATAAGTTGATTTCTTTTGTTTGAATTATTCGAAATTTTAAAACAGTTAAAAGAATCAGCAATTTAATTTGTGATAATTAGTGCAATTCGTGTTTCACTTTCTCAAAAACCACAGCCGTATTACAACCTCCAAACCCCGAAGCTGTTTTCAAAAAGAAATCAATATTGGTTTCTTCATTTTTCTCAATCACATTGATAGATTCGCTCACACCAATTTCATCAAAACCTTTGGATTCAAAAAGCCTATTTTGATTGACAGATTCAATCGCAATTACCGTTTCCAACAATCCTGAAGCACCAAGTGTGTGCCCGTAAAAACCTTTTAAACTATTAACCGGAACGTTTTGCAGATTCAGTCTGCTAAAAGCAATCGCTTCCATTTCGTCGTTAAACGGAGTTGCAGTTCCGTGTGCTGAAATATAATCTAATTTCTGGGCTTCAATTTTGGCTTCTTTCAAAGCATTCTCAATACTTCTGAACAAACCTTCGCCCGTTCTTGAAGGACCTGAAATATGATTCGCATCGTTGATTGAACTGTCACCAATGACTTTTATTTTAGCGTTTTTGGCTTCCGCCGAAACTAAGACGGCAGCGGTTGCTTCTCCTAAACTGACTCCGGTTCTGTTTTTAGAATACGGTTTACAAGGCAGTTCGCTCATCGCCTGAAATGCATTAAAACCGGACAAAACAAACTCCGAAACTTCGTCGCCTGCCACAACAAAAATGTTATCATAAAGCTCTGATTGAATCATTCTTTTAGCAACAGAAACGGCTAAAATTCCGGAAACACACGCATTAGAAATTACAATTGGCTGTGTTTGAAAGTTGAAAAATTCAGCAACATTTTTTGCCAATATATCTAAATGTGCGTTATTGAAACTTTCTTCAGAATTGTTTTTTAATGCGGTAACATTTCCTTTTGTGGTCGAAAGTATAAAAGCGGTTTTTGAATTTAATTCAATTCCCGAGTTTTTGATAACCGGCTCCAAAGCCAAAATCATCATTTTTTCTAAACGGGAATATTTAGTTTCAGAACTGATTTTTGCAAAAGCACTGTTTATTTTTTCATCACTGATAATGGAAGCATAAAATGAATTCGGCATCAAAGAAACATCATGGTGCAGTTGAATTCCCGAATCACCACGAAGAATCGCTTCGATGTTTGATTCAACATCAAAACCTAGAGGCGTGATACAATTTGTTTCTGTGATGTATATTTCTTTTATCATTTAATTCCGGTTTCTCCTGCAAGGTTTTCTAAACCTTGTAGGTATTTATTTTAAGCTCCCGCAGATTTGCTTCGTCTGTTCGCTATCGCTCGGGTTGAAGATTAAGCTGATTTGTTTTTACCTAAAAGTTTCACTCAGATTTTACTATTTTAATTTGTGAAAATTTGTGAATTTGCGGTTAAACTTTATTTCAACAACCCAACTTTCCTTTTCCATTCTTCATAAAAAGGCGGATTTGTTAGCATTAAATTTCCGTCTTTATCTAAAAAAACCTGAACGGTTTCTCCTGTACAGGCCACTTCGCCTTTGGCATCTATAATTTTAAATCTGTAAATCATTTTGGCAGCTGGTGTATCTACAACCGTAGTTTCAATTGTCACAACATCGCCATAACGCAAGGACAATTTATGCTCGCATTTCGATTTTACGATGGGTGTTGTATAACCAGTATTGCCAATATCTAAATAAGTAAGTCCATGCTGACGTCCAAAAGCCTCACGTCCATCTTCGAAATACGTAATATAATGACCGTGCCAGACGATTCCAAGCGGATCTGTTTCGTTAAAACGAATTCTGATTTCGTGAGAAACGGTCAGGTTGGCGGCTTCGTTATACTGTTCTTTTCTTTTTGTCATAAAATAAGGCGATGGCGGTTGTAATAATGAAAAACAAAAATAACAAACTTATTTTTGTAATAATTTCGATGAAAGAACTGTTGCGTAATAAAACATCATAAAATGCTTCTAATCCCCAGTTCATTGGAGACGATTTTGCGATATACTGCATGATTTTCGGCATCGCAAAAACCGGAACCCAAACGCCTCCAATTGCTGCTAAAATGATTACACTTGTGGCACCAAAAGGAGCAGATTGTTCCTGCGTACTGGCGACAGTTCCTAATAAGATTCCGTAGCCGATTGCTGCGAAACCTGAAAATAGTGCTACAACACTTGTCAATATAAAGTGTCCTTCGATGTTTAAAGAAGGTAATCCGATTGAGGGGAATAAAAACATTGCAACAGCAACCATCATATAAAACTGAATCATGCAAATGATCGAGTAGGTGATGGTTTTGCCAATAATCACAACTAAATTAGAAACAGGATTGGTTCTTAACCGAACAAAAGTTCCCTGTGTTTTTTCTTTTACAATATTGATCGATAATGGAATTACAATAAAAAAGATCGCAAAAAGTGTCCAGGCCGGAACATTGTGCTGAACCGAATTCGGAAGCACTTCTTTGTTATTGATTCTCGGAATTATTTCTTTGAAAGTAATAAAGTTTTTTTGCTCAAAATGGATTGTTTCTTCCCCTAATTGTTTTTGAAAAGTCGAATAAATCGATTTGGTTTCAATCTGTGAAATCATTTTGTCAATCGAACTCATAACGGCATTTTTGAAACTCATCTGAACAGCCGGATCAAAATACAGTTTTACCTCTTTTTCTTTAATGATGCGTTGAGGTTCAGATACTGCAGTACTGTCTGCCAAACCTAAATTGCTGACAATTTTTTCTACATTCTGCTCGACTTTAGCTTGTAAATCTGAACTTAGATTTTCCGGAATTACAATCGCCAGCTGGAATTTTCCTTTGTACACATTTTCTCTGGCAATTTCTTCGCTAACCGGTTTATTGTCGATTTGTGTTACAACGGTAAAATACTTGCTTTTTTCTAAATTTTCAAACACGGTCTTTGAAACAGATCCTTTGTCTTTATCTACCAAAAGAATCTGAATTTTAGAATTGGATACCGTTTTAAAAGTACTGTCCTGAATTATGGTTACGGCAATGACCAAAACCAAGGGCATGACAAATAAAATAATTAGTCCGCCTAAATCTCTTTTTAACAAAAGAAATTCTTTTACTACCGACATCCAGATTTTATAGATCATCTCTCAACGCTTTACCGGTTAATGAAATAAAAACATCTTCGAGATTTCGGGCATCTTTTGTATCTTCAATCAATGCTGATGGAGTATTTTGTGCATAAATCTGTCCCTGATCTAAAATTGCGATTTGCGTACAGAAATCTTCGGCTTCAGCCAAATGATGCGAGGTATAGATAATAGTCGTTCCGTTTTGATTCAGCACTTTCAAATAATCAATAATCGCAGTTTTAGAATGTACATCGACACCCACAGTTGGTTCATCTAAAAATAAAACTTTCGGATTGTGCAGGATTCCGGCAATCAGATTGACACGGCGTTTCATTCCGCCCGAAAAAGTCTGAACTTGTTTGTCGGCAAATTTCAATAATCCTAAAAGATCCAAAGCCTCGATTACTTTGTCTTTTAAATCGGAACCTTTCAAACCGTACATACTTCCAAAATAAAGCAGATTTTCCCTCGCGGTCAATGTAGGATACAAAGCATATTCCTGAGGCACAACGCCTATGATTTTTTTGATTTTTGAAGCATGATGCTGATAGTCTAGACCATCAATTGTAAAATGTCCCGAAGTAGGTTTAATCAAACCGCAGAGCATGGAAATGAGAGTTGTTTTTCCGGCTCCGTTTGGTCCCAATAAACCAAAAATCTCACCTTCGTTGATATCCAGCGAAACGTTGTTCAAGGAATACATTTCTGCTTCTTTGTACTTTTTCGAAAGGGATTCTATTTTTATAATGGGCTGCAAAATATCGTTAGCTGATGGCTTTTTTTAGTTTTTTGAAAAAGATTTCTTCACGATTGGCGATGTCTAAAAGTTCATCGGCAATAGCATTGTAGGCATCTTCTTTGGCGCTTCGGTTTTTGTAAATTCGGGAAGCTTCTACGGCAAAATCACGCCATGAATCCCCAATTTGGGTCATTTCTTTCGAAAGATTTTTCAATTCCTCATTATTCAGAATCACCGATGCTTCCTGTAAAAAAGCCGCATAAATAAAACGGAAACCTCCGCCTCCGGTACCAATTTCTTCCTGCATGCGAACCATTTGCGCCAGATAATGATTGGCTTTTTTTACCCCGTGTTTTGCAGGCCATTTTCTGATTCGTTTTGATACGAATTTGATACCACGAACACCTACAATTGGCATTGGTGCCAACATATAACGACAGGTATTTTTGATTCCTTTGATGATTGCACTTTTGAAATCAACATTATCCGGAACCTGAATTGGATAATACATCTGGCCTCTTGGCGCAAAAGCTCCTTTAGCAAAACGAACTTTGTCCAGTTCATCGTGCGTTAAAGTCGTAACCGTTTCCATTACCGGATCACTGATCAGATAATCCGTTTCGGTTTTTCCGTAAACAACTAAATTGTGGGCGTTGAAATGAAAGCGGTATTCATCAGGAAAATAACTCAAATGATACACGCCGACTTGTAATCCCGTCGGAATATTACTTTTCAGGTTTTCCTCTAAAGCTTTATTCGCATTAGAAACAGAAGAAAATTTTTGTCTTTTTATTTTTAAGTTTAACCGATTGGCGACTTTATTGAAAATCTGTCCCGGCAAAGTTCTGTAGCTTATTGCCGGAGCATGATTGACTTTTAAAAAAGGCAGATACACGAATAAAAGTCCCGAACCGATTCCGAAAACCATTGGCTCGCTGATATTAAGTCCGCTGTTTTTTAAGAGGTTTGAAGCTACTCCGTTTTCACAATGAGCAGATTGATGATGTGTAAAAGTAACTTGCATTATTTTGTGATACTATTTTTGAGTTCAGCAATTGAAATATCAAAAGCGTCGGCATATTTTTGTAAAGTATTGTCGTTTAATTTGGCAAAAACAGAGGGTTTAAAATGTCTTTTTACGCGCCATTTCCACATGTCAACATAACCAGCAAGAATAGAAAGATCCATTTTATTGAGTTCCATGAAATAACAAATCGGACTCAACTCGCCATTCTGAACTTTTAGTCTTGCTTCTTCGGCACGTTCTTTTATGTCGTCAATCGCGTTTGAAAGTGCGATGGCTTTTGGTTCCCAGCCTGTACTCAAAGCGGTAGTATAATTACCGTTTTCATCTGTGGCATAAACGAGTTCCTTGATATTTTTTTTGCTTAAATTTCCATCGTGCTGCGGTACATTTTCTTTTTCCATGACGGTTTAAATTTTAATTAGCATTATGTTGCTGCCGAAATCATCTTTTGAATAAACAAATTAATTTCGCATTCTAAAAGAATTTTTTCCTGTATTAAACTTTCACATTTCATAGTACACAAAGTATAATCATCGCCTATGAATTTTGAAACTAAAGTTGCTTTTGTGATAATGATTTCACCAACTTTTGGCAGTGAATGAATTTTCAGGTTTTTTATGGCGCTGATAAAACCCAGTACGCTGATATCCTTATTTTCTGTACCGTCTTCTTCAAAAAAATATTTCTTTCCAACAATTGAAGAACAAGTCTGAGCTGTATTTTCAATTAATCCGGCTTCAATAAAAGTACCATTGTCAACAAAAATATTATCTTCTTTAATTAAAAATTCGGTTTCGACAAAATTGGCATCGATATCCAAAATCAAATCAACCATCAGCATTGGAGCGCGATGAGGTAAGTAATTTTGAATGTCAATTCCTACTTTCATATCTTTTTATTTGGCTATAACGGTTTTCATTTGTCCGCTTGCAATTTCTTCATTGTTTAAAAAAGTCACGATATCTACTAAAGTTACTCCGGCAAATTCCTGCAAAATCGTAACATTCGACTGAATACTATCGTTAATTTGAGGCAATTTTTTAATCTGAATATCTTTAATAGAACCAATATATCCGGTTGGAGCAGTTTCATTTTTCAAAAAAAACTGATAACCGGTATGCAAAGCGACTGATTGCGCCATATGTTCAATTAAGCCTGCTTCTAAAAAAATGTTTTCTTCTAAAAAAATATTGCTGTCCTGAATTTTCAAACCGGAAACTAATCCTGTTTCTGAATATGAAAACATACAATCTATCATTACGAAAGGAAACTTTTGCGGAATCAGGTTTTCAACCGCTTCTTTTTCTAAAATTACGGAGGCCTCCATTAGCAAACCGTTAAATACGCATACGCAAAAGAGAATCTTCCGCTTTCGGGAACAGATAATAAAATTTTATCTCCTTTTTTCAAATTTCCAGAATTCATTAATTCTTCAAGAGCAAGGTAAATAGAAGCGGAGCCTACATTTCCAACCCTAGAAAGATTCATGAACCATTTATTATCACTCATTCCAATACCTTTTTCATTTAATCCTTTTTTCAATCCTTCGACAAAAAAGTTAGAAGAAACATGAGGAATAAAATAAGTAATATCTTCCGATTTAATATTGTTTTTATCCATCGCGTCTTTCATGCTTTCCGCACCTTTTGACAGGATAAATTCGTCTAATAATTTAACGTCTTGTTTTATAGAAAAAACAGAATCGTTTAGCCATTGGTCTGGAGCATAATCGCTCCAGCCTTTAATTTCACCGTTTTCCAATTTATCACCTCCGGCATACATGCAAGTTTCTAATTCGTAAGCATACGAAAAAGCTTCCATCCATTCGATTTTTAGCGAGATTGGGCCTCTTGGTTTATTTTCTAATAAAAAGGCACCAGCACCGTCTGAAAGCATCCATCTTAAGAAATCTTTTTTGAACGCAATAATCGGCTGTTCTTCCAGATTTTTTAAATTTTCGGCTTCGTGATTGTATTTTTGTGCATTCAGCCAGGTCGAAACTTTTTCTGATCCTGTGCAGATTGCATTTTTAGAATTTCCAGATCTTACCGAAAGAAAACCAAATTTAAGAGAATTCATTCCGGCACAGCATACGCCTGTTGAAGAGTTAAGTTCTACAGATTTATTTTTTAATAAACCATGAACCATTGCAGCGTGAGAAGGAAGGAATATGTCGGGAGTTGAGGTTCCACATGAAAGTACTTCTAAATCCTGCGGCGTAAAATTTTCGTCGAATAGCGGTAAAATAGCATTACGTGTTAATTCGGCATTGCTGTGAGTGCTTTTCCCAGATTTATCAACAGCATAATATCGGCTTTGAATTTTATTATTACGCAAAATAATACGTCTTGCTTTAGAAGCAGTATCGTTGATAAGGCCTAAATAGGTTTCCATTTCATCATTAGAAATGGCGTCATTTGGCAAATATTTTGCAGCTTTTGTAATGTATACTTCAAACATAATCTAAATCTCTTCTAAACTCCCTGATAATATTGAGTTTGTTTTTTTATTGTTTTTAGCTTAAAAGGATAGCTAACGAGGTGCAATATATACACTATTGGCGAGATTAACCATATTGCTAAGAATAAATAAATATAAAATATTTTGAGAAGCTGTTTTCTCTTTTTCGGATTCTTATGAATAAAATTTGACCACTTATTAAAAATTTTGTTGGCTGTTTTATCAACGGTCACTAAATAAGGGCTAATCCGTACAGCATCAGCAGCTACTAATTTGGGCTGTACATCATTTAATTTGTTCTGACTGAAATGTGAAAGAATAATATCTCCAAATTTTGTTGATTCCTGAATGTCTTTTTCAGAAACGCCCGGCAACGGAAAGAAGCCTAAATATTTCTTTTTTACTCCGGAAAACATCCATTCGACAATCGTCAAAACGCTAATTAAGTTTCCTACACGGTCAACCAATGCGATATTTCCAACCAATTGAGCGTTGGCTTCTTTTAGCAGAACCTTAATTTTTTCCTGACCCATAATCCACATATTGCGGGAACCACTGATGGTAACTACAGGTGTATTATTCAGGATTTTTTTTCCTTCTTCACTTTTCAAAAAAGAATTTATAGGAATCGATGGCGATAAATACCAAACCTGATAGTGAAACAAAACCAAATCAAATTTGGTATTCAGAATCTCATTAGGAACAGGTTTTAATGTTGTTGGAATCTGTAAAAAGGATTCCGGGAAAGCATCAAAAAAGGAGTCTTTGTTCCAAGGAAAGGGGAAAGGCTTTTCTAATTGTATTTCATGAAAAGTTACTTTTATTTCATCGGAGTTTAAAAATGGTTTTGCAATATTTTGCGCAATCGATTTTAATTGCCCGGACTGAGAATAAAAAATAACAAGGACATTTTTCATTTTGGTTTTACCTTAGGTTGCAGGCAAAAATAGTAAATTTATTGAAACGGATTTTATGGTTTCAAATCACTCCAAAAATCGAAATAATTGAACCATTGCAATGGATATTTTTGCAGAATACTTTCAACACTTTTAATATATTCTTTCAGTAATCCTTTTTCGTCCCGATGTTTTACCGTAGCTTCTCTTGCGTATAAATGATAATGAAGGTTTGGTTCTTTCATTACATAAACAAAAACTACAGGAACTTTTAATCGGGAAGCTATTAGAAATGGGCCTGCAGGAAAATTAGCTTCTTTTCCTAAAATAGTTTCAGAAAGTGATTTGGAGCCTTCAAAATAACGGTCGCCGGTAAAGCAGATTAGTTCGTTATTGGCCAAAGCGGCATTAATCTCAAAAATATGCGAGAGATCTTCTTTGATGATAATGAATTTTACAGCAGATTTCTGCGTAACGCTTTCTAGATAATTTTTAATTGCCGAATGTTCTAAATCGGTAGTGACCAGATTGATTTGGAAATCAAGATCGATGTCTCCAAAAAAGTGTTCCGCAATTTCGAAATTTCCGATATGCGCGCTGATTAAAACACCGCCTTTTTTTTCGGCTAAAAGCCTTTTCAGGATTTCGATTCCGTCAAATTCATAGGTGAATTTATTTCGCAGTCCGGCAGAAATAGAAACTTTGTCAATAATGGTCTGGCCAAAAGTATAATAGCTTTTGAAAACCATTTTTTTTGACTCGAAATACGAATAGCGAAGTCTTTCTTTAAAATAATAAGAAATGGCCTTATTGCTTTTCTTTAAAAATAGAAAGTAATAAGAAGCAACAAAATAAAGTAAAAAATAAGCTGATTTAACACCCGCTTTCCGAATCAAAAAAACGAATATTCTATAGCCTAAAACTGTTCCTTTTGATTTGCCGTCCCATTGACTCATTAAGCAGTTTTAGCTTTTAATTTGGATTCGATAAGGTCATAAAAGTTTTGAAAAGTAGCGATTCCGACAAAATCCACTTCAACCAGTTTAACACCAAAGTTCGATTCGATTGAAACGACTAAATCAACGTAATCTAAACTATCCAGCCCAAGTGTATCTTTTAAATTAGCATCTGGTTCAATTTCGTCATTGTCAACTTCAAATTCATCAACCAAAAAACCATTAATTCGTTCTATAATCTCTTCTTTATTCATTTTTCATTTAAACTTTTTAACCACCAATGCAGAATTGGTTCCTCCGAACCCGAAAGAATTGGACAAAAATATATCAAATTTTTTGTTTAACGTACTTTTAACTAAATTTAATTTTGAGGCATCTTCATCAGGAGTTTCTAAATTGATGTTCGGAGCAATGAAATCATGCTGCATCATTAGAATAGAGTAGATTATTTCACTGGCGCCGGCCATCCAGCATTCGTGTCCGGTCATTGATTTTGTTGAACTTACAGGAGGATTTTTCTCACCAAAAACTTCAAAGATAGCTTTAGCTTCGTTTGCATCACCAACAGGAGTTGAGGTTGCATGTGCATTTATGTATTCAATATCTGATGCTTTTAAGTTTGCCTCTTCAAGAGCTCTTTTCATCGCTGTAGCCGGTCCTTCGACATTTGGAGTCGAAATATGCCCTCCATTTGATGAGAATCCGTAGCCGGAAACTTCGGCAATAATGGTGGCTCCTCTTGCGATGGCAGATTCGTAACTTTCTAAAATTAAAGTCGCACCGCCGCCACTCGGAATTAATCCGTCACGACCTGAATCAAATGGTCGTGAGGCTTTTTCAGGATCACTTTCTCTGTTAGAAAAAACGCCTAAGCCGTCAAAACTGCTCATCGCATATTTGTTGATTTCCTGTGCACCTCCGGTAATTACGATATCCTGAAAGCCGCTTTTGATTAAAAAATAAGCCAGTCCAATAGAATGTGAACCACTTGCACAGGCTGCACTTACAGTTAAATTAATGCCACGAAGTTTAAAAATCGTAGAAAGATTCATGGTAACCGTAGAATTCATTGATTTGAAAATCGCTCCCGAACCAATTAGCGCAGTATCTTTTTTCTCGCGAACAATATCTGTAGCATCGATAATGGCTTTAGAAACACTGTCGTTTCCGTACATAATGCCAACTTCGCGATTTTCAAAAAAAGCATCGTCAATATTGGCATTTTTCAATGCTTCGATAGTAGCCATATAAGCATATTCGGTTTCTTCACCAATGCTCATACGCTGTCTCCGGTTTAGTAAATTTTTCAGATCTGGTTTTGGGACCATTCCCGTCAATGCAGACTGGAAACCAAATTCTTTTCTTTCAGCATCAAACTGAATGCCCGATTTTCCTTTATACAAGGAATCTTTAACTTCTTCAAGTGAAGTCCCGATGCAGGAATAAATTCCCATTCCAGTAATTACAACTCTCCTGTTCATCTTCTTTAAAGTAATTTTTTAAGAATATATTCCACCGTTTATGTTGATAATTTCGCCGGTAATATAACTTGATTTTTTTGAAATCAAAAAGCTTACCAAATCTGCGACTTCTTCTGCTTCGCCAAAACGATTTACAGGAATTAGTTTTAATAATTCTTTTTCATCCAGTTCACTCGTCATATCTGTTCTGATAAAACCCGGTGCAACTGCATTTACAGTAATATTACGTTTGGCTACTTCCTGAGCCAAAGCTTTTGTAGCAGCAACTATGGCACCTTTGGCAGCAGAATAATTGGTTTGCCCGGCTGTTCCTTTTACGCCTGAAACCGAAACCATATTTACGATTCGGCCATATTTATTGCGAAGCATCTTCTGAATGAAAAATTGTGTTACATTAAAAAATCCGTTGAGACTTGTATTGACAACACCGTTCCAGTCTTCGGGAGTCATCCACATAAAAAGACCGTCTTTTGTGATTCCTGCGTTATTTACAATCGCTTCAACAATCGCTTCGGGATTGGCTTCCTGCCATTGTGTTAAAACAGATTGTACCTGTTCAAAATTAGCAACGTCAAAACCTAAAATTTCTCCGGTTGCGCCTAATTTTTGTACTTCCTGAAGCGTTTCTTCGGCGGCAGTTTTATTTGAATGATAATTAATCAGAATGTGATAATTAGATTCGACAGCTAATTTTTTACAAATAGCACTACCAATTCCTCTTGAACCGCCTGTTACTAATACACACTTCATAATATGTGGAATTTTATTTTTTTGTTACAGTGATACCTTATTATTTCTTTTTTTTGGGAGCTGATTTTCCTGCAGAATTTGTCGATTTGGTTGCCGATTTAGGTTTTTCAGCAGGGACATTTCTTTCAGCGGATTTAGAAAATAGTTCAGCATTTTCAAACCACTGATTGCTTAATACGGTTCCGTCAGGTTTGAGAAAACCCCATTTTCCTTCATTTTTTACTCTTGCGAGACCATCAATGAATCCCTTGTCCTGCTGAACAAAAAGGGCTGCTATTCCATTTGCAGTAATGCCGTATTGTGTTGGGATGACTAATTT
This sequence comes from Flavobacterium flavigenum, assembly GCF_027111255.2. Lineage (NCBI taxonomy): Bacteria > Pseudomonadati > Bacteroidota > Flavobacteriia > Flavobacteriales > Flavobacteriaceae > Flavobacterium > Flavobacterium flavigenum. The sequence goes on from NZ_CP114285.2 coordinate 3,197,193, forward strand.
TCCACTTTCATTAATGAATCCCCAATTGCTTTCTTTTACAGGAGCGAGACCATTTGAAGCGAAAACTTCTGCATCACTGTATGTTGGCGGAATTACAAAATCTGCTTTTAGATTAATATAACCCCATTTTGATCCTACCAGTACTGGTGCCAGATTTTTTGAGAAAGCTTTCGCTTTATCATATATTGGCAGAATAACCCAGTTTCCTTTTAGATCAATGAATCCGATTTTTCCGTTTTTTTTGGCAAATGTCAAATCCTGTATTTCAAAATCCCAGATTTTTTCGGCACCATCAACCGGAGTAAATTTACCATTGCTTACGATTCCAAAAGTTTTGTCTTTTCTGGCCCAGGTTGTGTTTTTAAAATAATTCCCTATTTCGGCATAAGCAGGTTCTACTAATTCTTTTCCGTCAGTATTTATAATTCCCCAGTTTTTGTTCAGCTCAACTCTGGCATAACCGTTTTCAAAAGGTTTGATCTGATCGTATTTTGGTTCTAAAACAACAGCCATTTTAGAATTGATTAACCCAACTTTGTTTCCTTGTTTTATAAAAGCTACGCCGTCATTAAAATCATATAATTTTTCAGAAGCAGGTGCTTTTAAGATTTCTCCTTTTGTATTAATATAAACCCAGTCTTTATCTTTTTGAACAATTGCAATTCCGCTGTTAAAATCTTTGGCATTTTTAAAATCTGCCGGAATTACCCAGGTTCCTTTTGCATCAATAAAACCCCATTTTCCATCTTTTTCGACAGCAGCCAGACCTTCAGAAAAACTTTTGGCAGATTTGTACTGAGGCTCAATCTTAAAAGAACCATCTTTAGCGAGATATCCAATTTTTGAATTCTTTTTAACTAATGCCAGTCCCTGACTATTAACAAATTGAACACCTGCCAGTAACAAAAAAATAAATACTTTTTTCATGATTTTAAAATTCAATGTTTAAAAATATAAAAGTTAAACTCGTTGGGGCATAAAATTTTAAATACACTATTCTGTATAGAATATTAACTGTTGATCAAATAATCTTTTACTTGCTGAACAAAAGGATACATGACCTGATCTTCTTTAAATGTTGGAATTATTTTTCGAACATCATCATACCATTTTTTAGAAACCGATGAAATTTTATCTTTTTGTTGTAAATAATCAATGGCCTGAACAATGGTAATTAATTCGATTGCCAATACTTCAAACGCGTTTTCGATAACTTTTGAAGTAATTACAGCCGAGTTGGTTCCCATGCTTACAATATCCTGATTATCGTTGTTGTTTGGGATACTATGAACATACATTGGGTTTGATAACATCTGGTTTTCGGCAGTTGTTGAGGTTGCAACGAACTGAACACCCTGCATTCCAAAATTAAATCCTAAGGTTCCTAAATTTACAAACGGAGGCAGTAATTCGTTAATTTTTGAATTTAATAAATAATTCAATTGACGTTCTGCCAGCATTGTTAATTTGGTAATCACGATTTTCAGCTTATCCATTTCAAGTGAAATATAATCTCCGTGGAAATTTCCGCCGTGATAAACGTGCTGGTTTTTTACATCTATAATAGGATTGTCGTTTGCCGAGTTAAATTCGTCTTCTAAAATGGAAGCTACGTTATTAATGGTTTCCAAAACAGGCCCCAAAATCTGAGGTACACATCGTAAAGAATAATACTCCTGAACTTTTTCTTTGAAGATTTCTTCGGTATTTTCACCGGAATATAAATGATCTTCTCTTTTACGTATCAACGTACTGTCAGAAAGGTTTTGGCGCATTTTTAAAGCTACTTCCTGCTGTCCTTTATGACGTTTGGTCTGGTTTAATTCTTCTGAAAAATGATCGTCATATGCCTGAACCAGTTCGTTTATCGCGCAGGAAGCTTTTAAGGACCAGTCTAATAATTTATTGGCATGATGTACATTTACAACGCCAATTCCGGTCATAACAGAAGTTCCGTTTATTAAAGCCAGCCCTTCTCTGATCTCTACCTGAATTGGTTTTAAACCTTCGATTTCAAAAACTTCGGGAGTTGGTCTTCTTTCTCCTTTATAAAAAACTTCGCCTTCGCCAATTAAAACTAAAGCTAAATGAGATAATTGCACTAAATCCCCACTGGCACCAACTCCGCCATGTTCGAAAATTAAAGGCGTGATATCTCTGTTGATCAATTCAGCCATTAAATGAATAACGGAAGGATGAACACCGGAATTTCCTAATGATAATGAGTTTAAACGCGCTAAAATGGCTGCTTTTGCACAAACAGGACTTAAAGGTTTTCCTGTTCCTGATGAGTGGCTTCGGATTAAATTATATTGCAGCTGAATCTGGTCAGACTCTTTAATTCGATACTGGGCCATAGGACCAAAGCCCGTATTTACACCGTATATAACTTTGTTTCCTGAAAATTCTTTTAGGAAATTAAAACTTTCACTAATGCGGTTTAGAACTAAATCGCTAATGACAACTTTCTGGTTTCCAAATATAATAGCCTCAAATTCGGCCAAACTTAAATATTCATTAATTGTATTCATTAAACTCGTTTTGATTGCGCTAATTTAATTTTATTTATCAAAATAAATGTAGTTATTTTGATGATGGCAAATGTAAGTTAATAAATCAGAACATTTCTATTATGACAAAGGAGTTTGTAGACGTTTTAATCATAGGTGCAGGACCATCAGGATGTGTTTCGGCATCCTATCTTCATATGAATGGTGTTAAGATAAAAGTGGTTGAAAAAACAAAGTTTCCAAGACTAGTTGTGGGTGAGAGCCTTATCCCGAGGGTTATGGATCATTTTGCGGAGGCTGAGCTTTTTGAAAGTTTAGAGGCGATGAATTTTGAAAAGAAATTAGGAGCCCGTTTTATAAGAGGAGAAGAAATTTGCGTTTTTGATTTCAGCCAGAAATTTGGTGAAGGCTGGGACTGGACGTGGCAGGTGCCAAGAGCGGATTTTGATAACACCATGGCACAGGAAGTAATTCGAAAAGGTATTGATCTGGAATTTGAAACAGAGGTTCTGGAAGTTTCCTTTGAAGGGAAAAATTCTAAAACCATCGTAAAAGATAAAGATGGAAACCTAAAGGAAATCCATGCGAAATTTATTATTGATTCCAGTGGTTACGGACGTGTTCTGCCAAGACTTTTAGATTTGGATACGCCTTCGAAACTCGATCCTCATTCGTCTATTTTTACGCATGTAAAAGATATAAACAGAGAAGAAGGTGAGGAGGGAACACAGATTTCGTTCGATATTCTGGAAACTGAAGTCTGGCTTTGGGTAATTCCGTTTTCGAATGGAAATACCAGTTTAGGAGTTGTAGGGCCAACCGATTTTATCAATTCGCTTTCAGAAAATAAAGATAATGCGGAGGCTTTGCGAAATGCGATTCAGAAATCCGATTATTATATTAAAAGATTTAAAGGTACTGAATTTTTATTTGAACCTGTAAAACTGGAAAATTATTCAAGAGCCGTAAAAAGAATGTACGGAGACGGTTTTGCCTTAACGGGAAACAGCTCCGAATTTTTGGATCCTGTATTTTCATCCGGAGTCGCTTTTGCAACTGAATCCGGAATGCTGGCAGCAAAATTGTACCTGAAAGAAGCTCAGGGAATTCCTGTTGACTGGGAAGTAGAGTTTACGCAATACATGAAACGCGGTATTGCTGTTTTTACTACTTATGTACAGGAATGGTACACCGGAAATCTTCAGACGCTGTTTTTTCATCAGCCTGAAAACGCGGATGTGAAAGAAAAAATATGTTCAGTTTTAGCTGGTTATGTCTGGAACGAAGAAAATCCGTTTGTGAAGAAACATGACCATGTCATTAAAAATATGGCCTATTTACTCAATATGCAAAAAGAACAAAGCCCTGAATAATCAGGGCTTTGTTTTTACTATTACTATTTGTAGGCTTTCTTTGCAATTAGTTTGGCAAGTGATTTGGCTGTTTTAGCATAACCTTCACCGATTCTTGATTCATTGCTAAAATTATTTCCCCATTGATCTCCTGGTGCTTCTTCGCTTGTGATTTCCAACAAAACATTTGATTTATTGGCCGTTTCAACAAATTTTAAATTGGTTGTAACTTTTGCTGGCTGTTTCATGACTCCGGCATCCCATCCCGGATAGATCCATACCGTTTTTACTACTAAGGTATAAGGAGTTTTTACGCCTTCCTGAAAATTTAAATCCTTATGTTCTTTAGTTAGTACTACATTAGCAATTTCTAAAAATTTAGGAGTCCATATTTGTTCTTTGGCAGAAATCCATTTTTTCTCCCAGATGTTTCCGTTTCCTTTTCCTTTTTTGTCTAAATCGGCTTTATGTTCTTCAACATACTGAGCTTCTGGTTTGTTTTCTTTCATCATAGTAAAATTACTATAATCAAATTCTACGTTAACTTCTTTTTGTGTTTTTAAAAAATCAAAATTTCCGTTTACAACTTTCATGTCCTGAGCAAATGTAAATCCTGAAACGAATAACAATGCGAATACTATTTTTTTCATAATTACGATTAGTTTAGATTTCAAATGTAAATATTTTTTTAAATAACAACCATTTTTTTGAATATTTATGTAGGTTTTTTAGCATTACTTATTGATGATTATAATTATAGATTAAATAATAAAGCCATTCCGGTATTAGGAATGGCTTTGGTTTCTCTTTTTTGAGAAGTATGTTTTAAAGTTTATTTTAAAGTTACTTTTATCATAACATCTTCTTTTTTCTTTTTGTAAGCTTCAAAGACAAAAGTTGTATTATTTGTTTTAACTATACGGTCTGTCGAAAATTGATGCAATTCGAAATCTTCTACTTCCCTTGCATTTAAGATGGAGCCTTTCTTAATTTCTCCATTAACATCATTAATTTTTACAGCTGTTAAGTAACCGCCATGTCTGTCAGAGTGCATTGCCGGAGTTTTATCTATTGGAAGATCGATATTTTTGACATTGTCTAAAAAGACGAAGAAATTATCGGTATCATTACTAAAGAATTTATAAGACATTCCGCCCTGACCGGCAAACCCTCTTTGATATTTAGGAATTTTTTTCATCCATCCTAATTTGCCGTCAGGATTAATTTTTGTAACAACAATGTCTGTATATATATAACTGGTTGAAGTGTATGTACTCATCGAGCCGTTAGAGAAACTGGTTGTGGTTGTTGTAATTGTATATTGTTTTTCTCCTGCCAAAATAATACTGCCATCTTCACGGACAACAAGATCTGTAATTTTTAAATCGCTAATTTTAGCACCTTCGCCTTTTTCTTCTTTTTTGGCATTTTTCTTTTTCTCTTTTTCAGAAGCATATTCATTTATTAAATCTAAAGGAATTTCATATGTAAACTGATCCGTAAGACTGCCATCTTCTTTCATTTTAAACAGGATTATTCCATCGCAGTTTTGTTCAAAATGTTTGCCTTTCCCATTGTTATAGTATCCGCCAATAACAGTACCTCCTTTTGGTGAATCAAACATCCAGAGTCTTGTAATGAATTTTTCTTTGTTTTCGATTTTTGTAATATTCAGTTTTTCAGAATCTGCTCTAAGAGTAAACAATTCAATATGATAATTTGCAACAGTATCATTTTTGCTTTTTTTATCATCGTCACTATCATCATGATATACTTTTGTTAACATAAAAAGATTTCCCTTATTGTCAATTTGATAATCCAGATTATCCATGCGGCGTTCTGTATAAGGCATGGTGATTTCTTTATTGGATATCTTATTTAAATTGCCATCAAAAGAATGTAAGCCTATAATATCAAAGCTTTTTTTGTCATTTTTGAATTCTGGTTTTTTGCGATATTTTACTAAAAGAGATTTCTTGTCTAATGTTGGAAGAATTTCAAATTTACCGTAGGTCACGCGACCTTTTACATCAAGAAATAATCTTGGACTCCCTGAAAACTCACCTTTTGCAAAATCTATTTCCTGAACGAACAATTGTTCTATTTCGTTGTCTTTGTCGAATAAGGAATAAAAAACATAGAATTTATCATTGATTTCTTTAATTCCTTCAATTAAACGGCCTTTCGGGAAATATTTTTCATATTTTTTTTCAGAAATAAACTCAGGTTTATCAGCATTAAATTTCTGAATATAGATGTCTTTATCATCAAATTTAATTGACATTACTTCATTACCCTGTGAGAAGTATCTTTTTAAGTCGGCATCTCTCACCCTGTACGGGTTGCTTACATCATATTTATAATCATTTGATAGTTCTTTCTGCGAATGGGCCTGCAAAATTGGTAATAAAATCAGGAATGTAAAGAGTAGTTTTTTAATCATAGATTATAATTTGAAATGTTAAATAAAGCCTTTTTGAGGGTTTAAAAGTAAATAAATCCAAATCATAAACACTAGATTTATTAATATATATCATGTTAATTTTTTTAATCATTCTATTTCAGATAGTTAACTTTTGATGGGGTTTGAATAAATGTGATTTTAATCTTTTTAATATGAGATCTAATTTAATATCGAGGCCAAAATTTAACGCTCCCATTCAAAATGCATATTACACTATTGCGTAATTTTGCAGTATGTATGCTTTAGTCGATTGTAATAATTTTTATGCTTCATGTGAACGTGTTTTCCAGCCGGGATTCAACGGAAAACCTGTTGCGATATTATCGAACAATGATGGTTGTGTGATTTCGAGAAGCAATGAGGCTAAAGCAGCTGGCGTTCCTATGGGTGCGCCGGCATTCAAGATCCGGGAATTGGTAAAAGAAAAAAATGTCAAATTGTTTTCGTCGAATTATCCTTTATATGGAGACCTGAGCAATCGTGTAATGGAAATTTTGAGACAGTTTACCCCGAATGTCGAGATTTACAGTATTGACGAAGCTTTTCTGAATTTTGATGGTGTGGGTGTTTTGGATTATCAGGATTATGGACTTCAAATGAAATCCCGTATTCAAAAATGGCTTGGGCTTCCGGTTTGTATTGGCTTTGCCGAAACAAAGGCTTTGTCAAAATTAGCTAATAAAATTGCCAAGGAATTTCAAGACAGAACCAAAGGTGTTTATGTGATCGATACCGATGAAAAACGGATCAAGGCTTTGAAATGGACTAAAATTGAAGATGTCTGGGGCATAGGTTACCGTACCAAAAAGAAAGCCAAACTTCGAAATATTAATACAGCTCTCGATTTTATTGATCCTGTGCACGAAGTCTGGATTAAGAAAGAAATGGGAGTGATTGGTCTTCGGCTGAAATGTGAACTGGAAGGCAAATCGGTTTTGGAATTAGAACCTTTGCCGGAGCAGAAAAAGAGTATTGCAACTACGAGAAGTTTCCCTAAACAAATTTCTGATTTTGATTTACTGCGTGAGCGTATTGTTACTTTTGCCTCTGTTTGTGCGGAGAAACTACGCAAGCAAAATTCCTGCTGTCATACCATTATTGTTATGCTGGTGATAGATAAACATTTGGTAAAATCATCCCAATATTATTTTAATATGGCTGTAACACTGCCGTATGCTACTAATTCAACTTTGACTATTTCCAATACGGCTATCGAAATGCTGAAGAAATTACACAAAGGAAACGAAGGAATCCGGTTTAAAAAAGCTGGCGTTATAGTGACCGAACTGATTGATGAGGATAAAAAGCAGTTTCAGTTGTTTGAGGAAGAAAACCCGAAACATCTTGCCCTGATGAAAGTAATGGATCAGCTGAACACCAAAATAGGAAACCGGAAAGTAAAACTGGCTTCGCAAAACCTTAAATTAACCTGGAATATGAAGCAGGATCATTTATCGCCTAAATACACAACCGATTTTAGTAAACTTCTGGAAGTAAAATGTCTGTAAAGAAAGAAACAAAACTGACCTTTTTTCAGCCTGATTTTGAAAGTGACATCAGGATTCCTTATATCAGTGAGGGTGTTTCGGCCGGTTTTCCGTCGCCGGCTGCTGATTTTATGGAAAGCAGTATTGACCTGAATAAGGAATTAAGCGAAAATCCGCTGGCTACTTTTTACATCAGGGTAACAGGCAATTCGATGATTGATGCAGGTATCAACGATAAAGATGTTTTGGTAGTTGACCGAAGTCTCGAGCCACAAAATAATAAAATTGCGATTTGTTTTATCGATGGCGAGTTTACCGTAAAACGCATTCAGGTCGAAAAAGACTGTTTGTACCTCATGCCCGAAAATCCAGATTACAGCCCCATAAAAGTTACCGAAGAGAATCAGCTTATTATTTGGGGAATGGTTACTTATGTGATTAAGAAGGTGTAAGATGCCTTATTTGATGTAATAAGAAATGTTGTTAAAAGAAAGTTCTTTAGTGTTATTTCTTTTTCTTATCCTCTAATTTCTTTTCGATAATAGCGACAATTTTATCTGTAGTCGCTTCTTTGTCAAAGTATTTTAAGAAAGCTTCGTATCCGGGATCTGAATTTTGGTACACTGAATTTGGGTCACGCAAAATATTATTTTGATCCTGTTCAATTTCTATATCTCCTACCCCGGTTAAAACCCAGTTTATATTTAAATTAGGATAAACCTGCATAATTTTTTTCAAAATATTCATTCCCAATGACCTTGAATTGGTTAAAATTGGATGCAAAGAGGTGTATAATATATCATTTTCTATACAGAACTGCCTAAGGTTAACTTCCTTGCTTTCAATGTAGTAGCGTAATCTCTCGCCTTCTGTTTGCATTTTTTTTAAATTTTTGTATTAAAAATGATACAATATATTAATAAATGATATATATTTGAAGTAGTTACTTCGTAGTAAAATCGTAGTAAAAATACAATAATTATATGATTCTAATAATACTTATCTATGATTACAGCCGCACAAAGGAATAAAATGAAGAAAGTCTTTAAAACAGGCTACTCAAAAGAGGTTAAAAAGCTTTTAGAAGAGAAAGAGATCTGGAACAAAAAAGGGCTTCCGTTTAGCAATTCTTATATCACTCATGTTTTTAATGGCAGAAATACGAATAATGATATTGAGGAAGCAATCATTGAATTGTATCAAAAAAGATTATACGAAGAAACTAAGATCACATTACGCAGAAAAGAAATTTTCGGCAAAAAAATATAGCTGCAGGTGTAAATATAAAATGATGCAGAAAAGAAATATATCAGCTTAAAATCTACAATGGATTTTAAAAGTAAGTACAAGTCTAATCAGGATTAATTATCAAAGTTACAAATCAAATAAATCGAGTAATTATGGCAATAATAAAAAATGAAAGTTTAGAAAACATGGGTTACTTCTCAGATAAACATGGTGCATTAACGAATTTTATTTTTGAAATTTTATCTGTTGAATACAGGGATAATCTGTACGGCTATTTTAAAATAAAGATGACAAACGATAATTCAGTATTTGTGGTTATTGATAATCTCAGCATTTGTGGTAAATTTTCAGATAGTTTTCCGGACCGGGTATTAGAAGAGGGTTCCTATTTCTGCCATCCGGATTTGAGCCATGAACTTGTACTGGATATTTTTAGTTATGAATTTGATTTGTATAAAAGCAGATTAGCAAAATCTGCATAAAAAGGATGTGTTTGCCGGTTTGGAAATGCTGTGTTTTGCTTTTGAATCAAATCATTGAATATTATAAGGTCCTAGGTTTTTTTGTTCATTTTTTTACGACATACATACTTGAAAACTTATTCTTATTATCAAACATTAGCTGTATTTTTAAAACAGCATTCTTAATTTCAATGTAATTTGAAAATTTTAAATCGTCATAATTTTCAATCTGGCTTTTATCCCATTTTTTTACTATTTCTTCTTTTGTAGAAAAGGGTTTTAATCCATTTTCAAATGAAATTTCGACACTCTTGAAGTCTGCTACAGAATAGGCATTTACAATATTGTACTTTGGATTTTCATTGCTTTTTTTGGTGATATCAAAAAAGAAATAGAAATTATTGTAATCATTATCGTAAGTAAGTTCACTAATATCACCATTGCTACCTTGTATGACAATATTCCGTTCAAAATTTTTACTGGTTTTGGATTTTGTAAAATCAGTTTCATTCGATTTTCCAATTGTAATATCATTTATACTCCAATCGTTATGGATCGTAAGAACAGGTTTGTTCTGTATGTTTTCAGGCTTTGTAGAATTAATAAGTAACTCTTTAAAATAATTTTCATTATTACATCCCCCAAAATCTATCCAACCATTGTAAGTGTCCCAATAACAGGTTTTCGATAATTTTGTGTTCTTTAAAATGGTTAGCCTGCTATAATCCGGTGCATAAAAAATATACTTCCCCTCTTTTTTAAAATTCCAGTATAAACCGTTATCTGTGTTGGGATTTTTTGTGCCTTTTCCATATTTGTTTTCAAGTTTTTTCAGGATTTCATTTTTAAATTCAGAAGTTTTCATTTCTATCCTAAAACCATACAAATAATTATCTGCCTTGTATTTTTTAAAAAGCGGAGCCAATTGCTCTTTCTTTTTTAAGGTTATAAAATCCATATGACCTCCACCGGATTTTGTAATACTGTCTGTTTTTAATAATTCTGAGTTGATTTGAAAATATACTGTTTGCTTTTTTAAATCCAGACCATCAAAAGTGTATTTCGTTGAATTATCAATTTCTGCCAATAAGCAAAATGGATATTCAAGCGTTTCAACTCCAATATAAATAGAATCGTTGAAATCAATTATGCTTTCAAATTTTTCATTCAATTTCAGATTCATCAAATCTACTGTTTCAACTTTTTCTTGTTTTTGGCAAGCAATTAAAGTGGTCATTAAAATAATAGCTGATGTAATAATTAGGTGTGATTTCATTGTTAATAATTTCAATTCAGGTTTTATTAAAGTCATGATTTTATTTAGCTTATTTTGAAGTGGTTTGATACAATTACTCCAGCTGATTTTGTAGTTCGATTCCTTATGAGCATTTAATTTTTTCTTAAGAAATTTTAATTTTTATAATACATGAATGACTGTTAGTGATATTGAAGAACAAATAAGAGAAGTCTATAAATTTGACATATCAACCTCCACTATTTCCAGAATTACCGAATCAGTTTCCAATGATATAACAGCTTGGCAAAATCGCCCGTTAGAATCTGTTTATTTAATCGTTTGGATGGATGGGATTGTCTTTAAAGTTCGAGAGAACTCAAAGGTTATTAACAAAACTATTTATCTTGCTGTTGGTCTGAATCGAGAAGGAAAAAAAGAAGTTTTAGGCATGTGGTTAGGCAAGAATGAAAGTGCCAGCTTTTGGTTAGGGGTTTTAACAGATTTAAAAGCCAGAGGTGTTGAGGATATATTAATTACAGCTACAGATAACCTAAACGGCTTTACTCAGACTATTAAAAATGTATTCCCTGAATCACAGACTCAAATCTGTGTAGTACACCAAATACGTAACTCAGCGCGTTATGTAGTATGGAAAGATAAAAAGGAGTTCTCTAAAGATATGAAGCAGATTTATGATGCTCCAACTAAAGAAGCTGCTAAAGCTGCTCTTGAAGATTTTGCCTTTAAATGGAATCAAAAATATCCTTATGCCGTTAAATCCTGGCAGGAAAACTGGGAAGAACTTACAGTCTTTTTTGACTTCCCTATAGAAATTAGGAAAATAATTTATACCACTAATCTAATTGAAAATCTAAATGGAAAGGTTAGAAAATACACCAAAAATAAATTATCATTCCCCACAGATGAAGCTGTTTTAAAATCTGTATATTTGGCTTTAAGAGAAGCTACCAAAAAATGGACAATGCCAATCCATAATTGGGGATTAATACTCAATCAGTTCTTAACTATATTTGAAAAAAGGGTTCAACTTTAATTAAAAAGTCAAACCCCGTTATTTTTAAACTTACACACTTTTAAGGACAGTGTCGAATAGAAGTCTATTTGAGGGTTTTAAATGATTCTATCTAATAATTTCTAACGGCAAACCTCTTTCTTTTCTATGAAAATATACATTTAAACTAAAACCTATTGCTTCTTCATTTTTTATCTTAGGATCATATCTAAATCCAGGTAACTCATAAAGCATTCTAACACTTGCTAATTTTCCATTAGCATAAAGTTCCAACTTGTAAAGATTATTAGGTAAAGGAAGTATGTATTTGTCTTGAGGAAGAAATGGAGGTTCATCACTAGATGGCAAATACAATGATTTATTTAATTCTGAATCTCTTATTTTGAATTTTTTTTTATAATTTTCCTGATTAGACGTTTGATAAATAGTCGCAATCTCCTCGTTACATTTAATAATTTCTTTATATAGTTCGTCGCTATCTTCTTTTGATAAATCAACAGAGTTTTTCCAAGCTGAAAAGTTAAAAGGCAATTCTGCTTCAAAAACATCTTTCATTATATAAATAGGTAATTTTTTCTTGTCTAAAAATGTAATTTCAATTTCTTTAGAAACTAATTCTTGTGGGACATACTCTAAAATAGCCTCAGATTTAAAAATTTTAATTTTAATAAAAGCTTTCTCTAAAATTAAAGTACTGTTTTTTAAAGGCATTACTTTTATTTCAAAATGTTGTAATCCGTTTTCTATAATAAAAGGATTTATAGGCCATTCTATGGTTGCAGTACTAGCAGTATTAGCTTCTTCAAAATGATTATAGGCTGGAACACCATTCACTGAAAGTTCAACTGAACATCTACTTGATGTTATTTCTGCAATATAATATGGATTTTTTATCATGTTTTGTTTTTTTTCTTGCCCTGATGTAGTGAATATTACTACTATTATCAGTAATGTTGTTATTTTTATCATTGGTTTTTTAGACTTTTACCTATCTTCAAGTACACTTATTTTTTTTGTTTTAAATTGAACCATCTCTTTTATAAATTCTTTCTACAGTTCTATCATATCTATCATATAGAATTTTCCAAGGTAATCCCACGGATCGAATTGTTTTATAATAAGGAATTAGAGAGCATCTTCTTTGACTCTTTTATTATACTGGTACAATAATTACAATACGGTAAAATCAAAAATTAACTTCTGGTTTTTTATCCTGAGCTATACAATGATTTTTTATTATATCATTAGTTACCTCTATATATTCTCCAATACTCGCTGAATTTTCATCAATTCCTAATCTTTTTTCGTAGTTTTTAATTGCATTACTTAACATTTTATGATGTTCTTCAAAATATTCGGGAGAATAATTCCCCATCCTTACATCATATTTTTTATCTAATATCAATGTGCATGAATCAGAAAGGGTATAATGTGAATAGTTGAAATATTCACAAAACGAAATGTTTTTTTGATCTAAACTATCTAATAATTTATTAAACACGGCTAGAGTGTCTTTTTGTATGTGCACCTTAGAAAGTATTTCTTCTCTAAAAGTATCATTTACTTTTAATTCTTTTTTACAGCTTATTAATGCAAAAAAAGCGGCAAGTACTAATAATTTATTGGTCTCAGATCGGGGTTTAAAACCCTGCAATTTATTGCAGTACTTTAGTAATGCGAAAAAATCTAATCTTTGACTTTTGATAATATTTTTAAATAAGTTTTTAAAATGGAGAGACTTTTAGTCTCTCGTCAAAACAAACCTCTGCACTTTCAGTGCAGAGTGGTTTAGTTTTCATATTTTGTATTTTTATATAATCTCAAGTTCTGTTTTTCCTTTTGGGATATAGAACATCTGATCAATCATAAGTTCTTCTTTTGTCTCAGGATTATACAAATAAAAAGCAGGTTCTCCGTTTAGTTTTTTGAATGTTGCTAATTTGCCATAACCATAAAATCTTAAAATAGTATCTTTAGGAAAAGGCATTACTTTAAAGCCATTTTTAGCATCTTCAAGCAAACCGTTAATTCTGGCATTCGATTCAGAATTGCTTAAGTACATGGATGTCGCCATGTTTTTTTCTCTGACTTTAATCTTTTCTGCGAACTCGCTATATTTTTCCTCTTTAAGCAAATTTGCCAGTTTATCGTATGCTGTAATAATTTTTTCTTTAAAATTTTCTATATCTTCCAGGTTTTCACCATCAGTCCATTTTGTTAATGAATAGGGTATTTCAGCTTTGAATCCTGTTGAGGTTTCCAAAATTGGAATCTTTTGATTTTCTTCAACCTTTTGAAAAGCTGTTTCCGGAAAATCCTTGATATGTTTAAATTCGTTATTTGCTACATCATATAACCTGATATTAAATCTCAAAGAAGCTTCAGGATGTAAACTTTCTTGTCCTGACAGCGGTTTTATGATAGCTTTTACAAACTGTTCTCCGGAATTATAAATAGCATAATTAACAGGGACATTGGTAGCGATTTGCCCCTCGACTTCCATTGTTAGTACAGGAATATCGTTAATCAAAATTTCAAAATTGCAGGCTGCGACTGAAAAGTCTAAGGTGTAATAGGGCTCGTATATCATTGTTGCTTTTGGTTTAAGATTTATTTATCCGTTAGTTCTAATTCGTCTAACGTTCCTTCGGACTTCAGGATTTTATTGTATTCTGATTGTAAGTCTTTTAATTCTGTTTCAATGTCTTTTAGATCAATTTTTGGCATTATAATCTTTTTGCCATTTGCATAGATGCTTGATACATATGTTTTTAAGTCTAAATTATAGTCTGAAAGCTTCGGGTTTTTAATTGGATATTTCAAATTATTCCAGATATGAGGATTTCTCTCTTTTGCTTCTTCCAGAATAATAGTTGGATACACCGATTCACCGGTTTTTAAAACATAATCCTCCTTTTCATAGCCATGTGATTGTATTGATATTGCATGTTTTGTGTTGATTTCTTTTAGCTCAATTGATATTTCAAAAGGGCTTTTTAAATCAGCTTTTCCAATATATTTGTATTTGATTTCTAAACGTGGAGACATTTCTCCAAACCAATCAGTTTCATTTAGCTCTAAGGATTCAATTTTAAACAGATTAAGTTGTTTCTGAATACTTAATATTGCCGTTCTCTTTTTTTCTAATTTGTTTATTTCGGTCGATAATTTTTCCGCTTCTTTTTTATTCCGCTCTTGTAAAAAATCTTCTGCTAAATCGGTCACAGATGAGTAGCTAAGTCCGTCAAGAAGTTCTAATGCTATATCATTAAATGATTTGCCTTTATATTTATTTGATTCATCCCATTTTAGCATCATTGCTTTCAAGGCGATGACTCTAATTGCTTTTTCCAGTTTAATTTTTTCATCAGCATTTAATTTTTTCTCTACTTTTTCTTTAGAAATTTTAAAATCTTTTTCTGATTTGCTATTAAATTTTTCCTGACAGCTTGTGATTATTAAAACAAACAAAGCAAATAGGCTAGCTTTTAATATATTATATTTCATTTTGTTGAAAACAGGTTTTATTATATTTTTT
Organism: Flavobacterium flavigenum; assembly: GCF_027111255.2. Taxonomy (NCBI): domain Bacteria; kingdom Pseudomonadati; phylum Bacteroidota; class Flavobacteriia; order Flavobacteriales; family Flavobacteriaceae; genus Flavobacterium; species Flavobacterium flavigenum. Next base: position 3,212,523 of record NZ_CP114285.2, read on the forward strand.
GATTAAGGCTCTACATAATTATCTATACAAAAATCAGAACCTTCATCTTCCATGATTTTTGCATATTGATAATATGAAATTTGCTTTTGAGTTTTATGATTTTTATTTAAATATTCTAAATAGTCATAATAATACATAAAGGGACCTGAAATTCTATTATCATATAATTCTTTGTAACTGATGTCAAAAACTGTTAACCACGCAGAATTTTGGGTTGTGCCCATTAATAGATAAATTATTTGTTTGTCTTGCCATATGTATGAGTCAGGAAGGTCGTCGGTTAAATCTAATTTAGAAACAAATTTTGCCTTTCCAAATTTAGAATTTAACGCACCAATCATTTTTTGTATTGATTTTTCGGTATTTAAATCAACAATGTGTTCGCATAAAATATGATCTTTTTTAGTAAAAGCAAAACGCACAGAGTTAGTTCCAAAACCCCCTTCTTCTGTTCGATAATCACTCAAATTTGAACCATTAAAATGTAGAATTTCATCAGACTCAGATTCATAATAACCGGTATATGTTTTTGCTAAAACTGATAGCTCAAATTTGTTAGGGATTTCACCAAAGAAAGTATCGTATTTTTCAGTAAAAGTGATTTTTGATAAATCTTTCTTTGGAGAGTTACAGCTTTGAGTAAGAATACAGAGAGTGATAAAAATTAAGTTTCTCATAAAAAGCTAATTAACTGATTTAAGATTCCCAGGATCAAAGCCTAATGATCCAATAAAATCTACCCATTCTTTATCATTTTTTTTGTAAACAAACAAGACCCTATAAAACTCATTATTATCTTTTGTAAAATAATAATAACAGATATTGTTATTTATCCATAGAGTAGTATTAATAGAACCCAAGCTATAAGTATTCTTTGGCTTTCCAAATTGCAGCTTAAGATTATCATGCAGTTGATCAGATTCAGATTTTGTGTATAAATTTATTTGGTACATTCCTAAAACATTATTTTTTTCATTGTTAAGGACTCCAATTTCCGGATCAATTTTACCGTAATGAAATATGACACGATTAATGCCTAGATTGTTTTTATTAGCAAGTTTAATTTTGTTGAATATTAATAATTTATCAGAACTGAAAACAAGTTTTGCATTGCCCATTAAAGTTACTTCATCATTTTTTATTGTATCTTTTTGAGAAAGATTTTCAGATAACAAAACATCATTTATATTTTCATTTAAAGTTAAATTAGCCAAATCAAATGGTTTCGATATTGCTGTTTTTTTCATTTCTTTATCTTTTGTTTGAGAATTACATGCTTGTAATAGGATCAATACTAATAAGATAGGTAATAATTTTGTTTTTTTCATTTTGTTTTAATTTATAATAATTGTACTTTAGAACTTAACCCTGTTATTTTTTCAAATTTTTGTATTACATCAAAAGGATCAAAAAGATTTTCTTCATATTTGTAGTCAACTAATTCTTTATCGTGGTCTCCTTTAAAAACTCCCTTCTTTATTAATAGACCAATTTTAGCTTTTATAACTCCTTTGACTCTTAGTCCATCAAAACTTAACTTGGGTTGATAATAAATAGAAGTTTGTGTACTGTTTTTTTCAAACAAAAGACCATGCCCAAAAGTTACGGAGCCAACGGCCTTTCCTGATACTTCAGCACTAACATAGGCTTCTCCAACGATAAGTACTGCGGTTGCTTTTAATTCTATACCAGCTCTAAGCTCTATTTTTAAAATTGTTTCCAGTTTAGCCTCTCCATTATTTTCGTCTGAAGCAGTATTTAAATTTAATTTAGAAAATCCGTTTATAGTTCCAGTAATTTCTAAATCAATATACATTTTAAGTTTTATGGCATTATCATCTTCATCCAGCCAATCTCTAACCTCATTAAATATTTTCATTGCGGCTACATTTCCTGAACCACCTGTTGTTGCTGCCACTCCTAATTGGACTAATCCAGCTAACAAATCAATATTTAAACCCAAAGCAATTAATGGCTCTGCTTTGAAATAGAATTCAAGGGCAGTACCTATCTCTAATGTTTCTTTTCCTTTATTTTTTCCTCTAGCTAAACTCCATTCAGCTCCTAAACAAAAATTTGGAGGATCCATTTCAACCCACAGAGGCCATTTTTTTCCTAACCTGGTTTTGCTTACAGTACCTTTAGTTTGTTCTGTAATTGACTTTGAAAATTCTTTTAATGAAGCAAAAACAGAATAAAACTGTTTGATTTTTTTCTCATATTTTTTAGTAGCATCATAATGCCCATTATATTTATCACCTTCAATTTTATCCCACTTAGCATCTATGGCTACTCCAAAATCTATTTCTGTCTGTTTCCATCTTTTTTCAGCACCAATTTTTCCTGCTTTACTTTGCATTTCTTTATGCTTCTCCGGAGATAGATTTTGCCATTTTACACTTAGCTTATTACTAAGATTTAAAAAGAAATGGAAGTCCCACTTAATGTCAGCATAAGCTTTTACTAAAACTGTTGTGTTTGCGTTATTTGAAAAATAACGACAGGAATGCACGTGAATATTATATTCATTAGCAAATACTTTAGGCCAGATATATAGTATTGGTAAAGGATTTGAAACGGATAGATTTGATTTTACAGGAAAATCTAATTTATTAGTAACTTTATCTATCGAATCTGGATATTCTGGTGAGTTGATTCTTATGTTTTTTTTATGTTTTGCGTCCTTAAAACAAGCTTTATTTTGATATTCTGTAATATCTATAGTAAGATTTTGTTCACGACTTGTCGCAATAGTTTCATAAATGATAGTTTGGGCATCGTGACCAAAAGTATCAAAAGTAATGTCTACGCGACGGTTTTCTGTGTATTCCTTTTCGTCTTTGTGTTTTATATTGTCTCGACCTTTTTTATCGTCAGTTGGATTTACTTCTCCAAGTCCAGTGGAGACAATTCTGTTGCCATCTAAACCTCCATCAATAAATATTTTTTTTACGGCATCACTTCGTTGCTGAGATAATTTTTGATTGTATTGTTCTTTTCCGATAACACATGCATGCCCATCAATTTTGATGTAAGAATGTTGTGCCCCTAACAAATATTGCAAGACATTATTGAGGATTGTTTTGGCATCAGAGGTTATATCATATTTATCAAAATCAAAAAGGATTGTTTTGGCGATAGGCGTTTTAGGGTTTGATACGTTTTTTAAATTTTCACCATTATCAAAAATCAGTGTTGGTGTTTTTTTGGGTTCTGTAATGCTAATGGATTGAAATCTGCAAAGCTCAAATCGTTCTTTGGTTTTTTCTGGTTTACCAGTTTTTAAAGGTGATAAATTAGTAGGAGGTTTTATTTCCTGAGAAACAATTTTTTTATTAATTCTTAAAAAACGTGCATGTACTGTGTCATTATATTTTTCATCCGGAATATAAAGTCTATTGGAAGGATCAAAAACTTTGATATAAAACTCTTCCTTTTCTTTTATATTCTTAAGTTTAGGATACCACGTATTTGTACTTTTAATCTCCAGATTAATTTCTCCATCGACAACATCAACACTTGTATATCTGTATATGAGCGGGTCTGTTTGAAAATCTAAATGTCTGAAGATGTCGATACATAAGTTTAAGTGACCGTTTAAACCTTCGGTTGTTAAATTAAGATAGACCGTTTCTCCATAATTAAAAAAATGATCTTTTCGAACATCTTTTCCATCTTTAGTTGTAGACCATTTGCTGTTTAGGATTCTTGTAGGGCAATTGCCGCTTATTATAAGACCAGTTTGATTAACTAAATCTCTTTGTCCTGAAGTACTTGCTTCAAGATAATATTCAAAGGGACCACATAAAGCCTTAGGGATACTTATTTTTTTAGGTACATAAGCAGGTTGTACTCTTTGTACAATAATAGTTTTCTTTCTACGGTCTTGTAAAATCCAGGTTAAGGTTTTCTTCTTGTCTGCTTCTGTAGTCCCTTCATACCATAAATCTACTTCAAAAGAAACATATTCGTCAGGATGAATTACTACCTTTTTATTAGGAATAGATAAGTTCGAAATTACTTTTCCATCCCCTGTCCATTTTATTCTTTTAACACCTTTTGCCATTTAGTAAAAATTAATTGTTAAAAATTAGACCCTCATGCTTAGCCTCTTTCGCATACATATCCCTCACATCCACCATTGGGTTTACAAGATTGTGCACCATAGGCTCTGCATTTTTAAAATTTTGTTCGCCGGGTTCAGCTGTTTGTCCGTGGTCTGTAATTTCAATGCAATCGGGTGCTCCCATGGGGCAGGTTCCTTTGCTGTTTTCGAGCAGTATTTTGCCCTGATTGCTAAGGGTTACATTTTCATAAAAACCGCTCCATTTTGTTATTTGTGCCTGGCAGGGCAAAAAGCTATTGCCGGCAGGTTGTTTTTTGCATTTGCCAAAGGTGTTTTTTTCTAAAGTCTGCCCAATTTCTTTGGTGGTAGCAATTAGTTTTTCTGATCCTTCCTTATCATTTCCAAAATGTTTTTTGTGTGATTTGACCTTAATTTTATCCGTTTTTGAAGGGTCTTCACTAAACTTGCATTTACAGGTAGCGCCCTGTACAACAAAATGTTTTTCGCTCATAATTTAGGTTGTTTAAAATTGCCACCATTTTTTTTGAGGCTGGGTTTCTTCTATAAATAATTCCTGTTTCGGCGTCGTACTCATTTCTTTGCGATCGTTTAAGTTAGAAATAGAAACCGAATATTTTTGCGGCACTTCGAGTTCTAAATCGCAGGATATAAAAATGCTCTCGGGAATATAATCCTCAGGGTTTAAAAAATATTTTGCCCTGTAGCTGCCAGAAGCTTTTTGATCTGAATATTCTTTTACGGGTATTTGCAGCTCGTTTTCAAAGTCAGTTTTGGTGCGGTCATCACAGAGTTTTCCATTAATGTCCATCACTAAAAAATTATCGACATCCAGACGGTCGTCTACTTTTTGATCAACGAAATATTTTATATTTTCAGTTTTGGCAATAAGAGGGAAATCAATTTCCTTCTGAATCGATAATGAAGGAGGATATTGCGTATGGATTCCATTAAAAAAGGCATTTAAAAACCAGTCTTTTGAAAGGGAAATATATAAGGAATCACTATCTTCTAAATTTCTGTCGTAAAGAGACAGGTATTTTTCGACATGATCACCTTTATAATATTTTAGGATTTGTTTTTTGGTTTCCTGCCAGCGTTCTTCAATCTGGCTAAAGTTGTTAATGTAAACCCATTTTCCGTTTTGGTCCACAACAACTAATAAAGGATAGAGGGCAGCAGAAGCTTTTTCGGCAATTTCTTCGGCCATAGTGCTGGCGGCGGTATCATTAATATAAACTTTTCCGATACGGCTCACTTCAAAAAAGTAATAACCGTTTTCGTTTTTTGCTTTCCATTCAACACTCATCTCCTGTTTTATGGTATGTGTTTCTGATCCGTTTTGTATAGTGTAGAGTACGCCATATGAGTTACTGATTTTTGCATTATTCAAAGACATTTTGAAAGACGCCTCATGAAAAACTATTTTTTTACGCTGCTTTTCTCTTTCTTCATCAGAAAGTTTTATTTCGGGGGGTGGTAAAATGAGGTAGTCAAGCTGTGATGGAAAATCAGCTTCAATCAAATCCTGTAAAGGACAAAATTTATTGTGGTAAGCCCTAAGTGTATAGCTATCAATGCTTAAATTTTTAGCGACACTCGTTAGCGTATCGCCTTTTTTAATAGTATAAGTTAAATAATCCTTATAAGAAGGCTCGGGAATGTAAGACATATAGGTTTGACATTTGGGGAGTTCAAATATATGTTTTTTCTTTCAATTTTTTAAAAGGATGTAAAAAAAAGACTGCCTTTTAAAGCAGTCTTTCTTTTAAATATAAAATATAATTATTTTTTTACCAGAACTTAACGTATAAGGCTACAATTACCAATAAAGTAATTACAATCAATACTGTTGTTTGTGGCTTTACAGAGAACATTCCAGGTTCTGTTTCGAAAGCTTTTGGGTTCACTTTTGGTCCTGCAAAACTCATTGCTACCATTACAAGTGTTGTAAAGAAAAATGATAATCCCATACAAATGTGGAACGGAATTTCGTAGATACCTTTAGCATTTTTATAAGCTGTGTACAATAAAGTTTCGTTTCCGAACAAGGCAGGTGCATATTCGTTGAATAAAACAGATAACACAAATCCTAAAATTACACCCACAATAGCTGCAGATCCTGTAGTTCTTTTCCAGAACATACCTAAAACGAACATAGCAAATACTCCAGGGCTAATAAATCCTGTATATTTTTGGATGTATGTGAATCCACCAACACCGCCAATTCCAAGAACGTCATTCCATGTAAATAAAACAGCCAAAAGCATCGCTGCGAAAACGGCATAACGACCAATGTTTACCTGATGTCTGTCGCTGGCATTTTTCTGAATGTATTTTTTGTGAACGTCTAAGGTATAAATAGTAGAGATACTGTTTACTTTACCCGCTAATGAAGCTACGATAGCTGCTGTTAAGGCGGCAACAGATAATCCTTTAAGACCTGTAGGAAGGAAAGTTAACATAGCTGAGTACGCTCCGTCTTTTCCACCAACCAATTGTGGCAGATCACCATTTTGGTATAAAACATAAGCTGCAATACCAGGCAACATTACGATAACAGGCATTAATAATTTTAAGAAACCTGCGAACAAAATACCGGTACGGGCAGTTTGTAAATCAGCACCCAAAGCTCTTTGAGTGATATACTGGTTACATCCCCAATAGTTAAGGTTGATAATCCAGATACCTGCAAGGTAAGACATCATTCCTGGGAAAGTAAGGTATTTGTCAATTTCATTTTGCGTAGAAGTTGCCGTTGGCTCAGGAATAATCATTTTGAAATGCTCCGGAGCTTTTTCCATCAAAAGGTTGAAACCTGCAAGAGCGTCTTTTCCGAAACCAAAACTTTCTGCTACCACAGTCAAAGCAATGTAAGAAGTAACCAAACCTCCAATGATTAAAACCGCTACCTGAATAACGTCTGTATAAGCAACCACTTTCATACCTCCCAATGAAATGATCAAAGCAAAAACAGCCAGACCAATCATAATAACATGCAGATACTCACCACCTGCCAAACCGTTAATGGCAACCGCTCCTAAATATAAGATAGAAGTAAGGTTTACAAAAACGTATAAAAACAACCAGAAAACCGCCATGATTAAGGCCGTAGATTCGTTGTAACGTGTTTTTAAGAATTGTGGCATTGTATAGATCTTATTTTTTAAGTATACCGGGATAAACCAAACGGCAACGATAATAAGAGCAATAGCGGCAATCCACTCGTAAGCAGCAACTGCAATTCCTAAGAAAAAGCCCTCACCGCTCATTCCGATAAATTGTTCTGCTGAAATGTTTGAAGCAATTAATGAAGCTCCAATTGCCCACCATGTAAGGGTTCCTTCTGCAAGGAAATAAGCCTTGGCATCGTGTTCGTTTTTTTCGCGCTTGCGATAGATGATGTATCCATAAATAGACACAACGAGGAAATAGATAATAAATACTGCATAATCTGCAAAAGCAAGGTTCTGGCTCATTTGTTAGTAATATTTTAAATTAATATTAAGTGATTTTTGAAAGTTTTAAATTTTATGAATGTCAAAAATAGTTGATAGTGGTTGCGAAACTAAGTAATTTATTCTTTTAATTCGAAAAAAATACGATATGTATTTTAATTCTGCCATTTTTTTAGCAAATCGAAAATCAAAAATAAAGTAAAAATAGTTACGGACAACACAAATAAATGTATTTTTTACATTTGTAACAAAAAGATACAATTTGTATATTTTCTTCAGACTTATTGTTTTCTGATTTTTTGTTCCCATTTCCAGGCACTTGCAATGGCTTCATCAAGACCTAATTGCGTTTTCCAGCCCAGAACATTATTAGCTTTGTCTGTATTTGCATAGGCTTCTGTTACATCACCTTCTCTTCTGGCTACAATTTTATAAGGTAATTTTTGTCCGCTTGCTTTTTCGAATGCCTTAATTACTTCTAAAACAGAACTTCCTTTTCCGGTTCCTAAATTGAAAATCTCCAGTTTTTCTGTATTGGTTTTGTTTACCAGTCTTTGCATGGCAATAACATGTGCTTTTGCCAGATCTACGACATGAATATAATCACGAACACAGGTTCCGTCAGGAGTAGGGTAGTCATTTCCATAAACTGCTAGTTCTTGGCGTAATCCAACACCTGTTTGTGTGATAAAGGGTACTAAGTTTTGTGGAACCCCAAGCGGCAATTCGCCAATTTCGTTTGACGGGTGTGCACCAATCGGGTTAAAGTAACGTAACAAAATAGCGTTAAGATTGCTCACTTTAGTCAGATCAGTAATGATTTCCTCACCAATTTGTTTGGTATTTCCATAAGGAGACATTGCTGGCTGGATAGAAGTAGATTCTGCAATTGGCATCTTTTCGGCCTGACCGTAAACCGTACAGGATGAACTGAAAATAAAGTTTGCCTCAGGTTTTTTGTTTAATTCCTGAAGGATGTAAACCAACGAGTTTATATTGTTTTCATAATACAGCAAAGGATTCTGAACACTTTCACCCACAGCTTTTGAAGCTGCAAAATGAATAACGCCTGAAACATCAGAATATTTTTTGAAGAAATCCTGAACAGCAGTTTTATCTCGTAGATCAATTTGTTCAAAAAGTGGTTTTTTACCTGTAATTTTTTCGATACCATCTAAAACTTCAATTGAAGAGTTAGAAAGATTATCAATTACGATTACTTCGAAATTTTCGTTTTGTAATTCAACAACGGTGTGTGATCCAATAAAACCCAAACCACCTGTAACGACTATTTTCATTTTATTTATTTTTATAATGTATATCGGATAGTTCTCTTAAAACGGCAGCACTTTTTTCAGGTGTAATATCACGTTGTGATTCGCCTAACATTTCATAGCCAACCATGAATTTTTTTACGGTAGCAGAACGCAATAACGGCGGATAAAAATGCATGTGAAACTGCCATTCTTCGTGCGCTCCTCCATCTGTAGGTGCCTGGTGAATTCCTGAAGAATATGGGAATGAAGTGTTGAAAAGATTGTCGTACTTCGTAGTCAGCTGTTTCAGGATAGTGGCATAAGAGGTCACTTCTTCTGCTGTAAAATCAGTAATTTTGGTAATATGTCTTTTGCTGATGATCATGGTTTCGTAAGGCCAGATTGCCCAGAACGGAACTAATGCTGCAAAATGATCATTTTCGATTACAATACGGTCCTCTTTTACTAATTCGGCTTTAAGATAATCCTGTAAAAGATTACGATTGTTTTTGATAAAATAATCTTTTAGGTTTTTTTGGGTTTTTTCAACCTGTGTCGGCAAGGACGACTGAGCCCAGATTTGTCCGTGCGGATGCGGATTACTGCAGCCCATAACACTTCCTTTATTTTCAAAAATCTGAACGTGGTTGATATAATCGATATTGCCTAAATCAGTATATTCTTTTTGCCAGGTACGGATAATATTTTCGATACCTGCAACTTCCATTTCAGGTAAAGTAAGATCGTGTCTTGGAGAAAAACAAACCACTCTTGAAATCCCTCTTTCCGGTTGTGCCTTAAAAAAAGTTTGTTTGATATCGTCTTCGAACATAATTTCATCCTGCTTCATAGCAGCAAAATCATTTTCAAAAACAAACGAACTTTCATAATTAGGATTATTTACACCATTGGCTCGAACATTTCCCGGACATAAATAACAGGTTGGATCGTATTCCGGTAATTTTTCTGTTGAGATAGTTTCATTCTGACCTTGCCATGGTCTTTTTGCACGATGAGGTGAAACCAAAACCCATTCGTTTAATAATGGATTGTAACGTCTGTGCGGATCTTCATTAATATCAAAATTTCTCATTCTTAATTTGTGGTATAAAGTGATGTTCCGTTTGAGACCTTCACATCATAAATTTTTAAATCAATTCCAAATGTATCAAAATAAAGGCTGGTAAATGCTTCTTTGACTCTGTTTTCGTTTCCTTTTTTAATTAACGTAATCGCACAGCCTCCAAAACCGCCTCCCATTAATCGGGAACCCACAACGGCTTCTTCTTTTTTGGCCTGTTCAACAATAAAGTCTAATTCCGCGCAGCTAACTTCATAATCTTTAGATAATCCGTCATGGGTATCAAAAAGCAGCTTTCCTAAAAGTTCAATATTACCGTTATCCAAAGCCTCGCAAGCCTGAGTTACACGCAAAATTTCTTTTACAACAAAATGGACTCTTCTGAAAACAACTTCAGACATTTTATCCTTCAGGCTCAAGACCTGTTCTTCGGTACAATCCCTGAACGTTTTGATTTCCGGAAAATGATTTTTGATGATCGAAAGTCCTTCTTCACACTCCAGTCTTCTGTTGTTGTATTCTGATGTAAAAAGGGAGTGTTTTACATTACTGTCAAACAAAACCAGTGAGTAGTCTTTGAAATCAGCATTGTGATATTCAAATTCTAACGTATTGCAGTCCAGTTTTATTACTTTGTTTTCAAGTCCGTGAACGCTTGAAAACTGGTCCATAATACCACAATTGATACCTACCCAGTGTTCTGCTTTTTGTCCCATAAGAGCAACATCAACTTTCTCAATTTTCAAACCGAATAATTCTTTGATTCCGAAAATCATTCCGCACTCTAAAGCTGCCGATGATGATAATCCTGAACCAACTGGAATATTACTGCTGAAAACACAATTGAAACCTTCGAAAGAAAAACCATTGTCCTGCAATTGTTTGATAACGCCAAGGATGTAATTGGTCCAGACTACATCGCTTAATTTGATTTCCTGAGTCAGATCAACTTCAAATTCCTCATTCAAATCGATAGCGATAATTTTAGATGTTTTCGAATTGCTTTTTTCAAAGGCAAAACAAATAATCTTATCAATTGCAGCAGGTAAAACATAACCGTCATTGTAATCGACATGTTCGCCGATAATATTGATTCTTCCTGGAGAAAGTACAATTTTTTGAGGAGCTGTCCCGAAAGATTTCTCAAAAAAAGAAGTGGTATTCTGTATTAAAATCTCGTTCATTATTTTTAATTTTCTGAATTGTTTGGTATAATTTTAATTTATATTTTCAAATTTATAAATAGTAGTCTGCTGATATTCGTCTCCCTTTTTTAAAACAGAATTAGGAAAATGACTGTGATTTGGAGCATCAGGGAAATTTTGGGTTTCAAAACAAATTCCGCTCACCGGAGTGTAATTTGCATTTTCTTTTCCTCTTAAAATATCGAAACAATTTCCACCTACATAAATATGAACGCTCGGCTGATCCGTGTAAACGCTCATCTTTAAATTGTTTTTCGTGCTGAATAACTGAGCAGCGATTGCTGTAACTGGATTAATTACAAACGAATTGTCAATAGAAGCCGGGCAGTTTTTTCTGTTTCTGAAATCGAAATCATGACCATCGAGAGCAGTAAATTTTCCGGTTGGAATACTCTCATTATTGGTTTCAAGAATAGTATCCGCGTCAATAAAGATTTCCTGATCCAATACGTCCGAATCATGACCATTAAGATTGAAATAACTGTGATGGGTTAAATTTATAATGGTGTCTTCTGTAGTCGTTGCTTTATATTCGAGTTTTAATTCGTTTTCTTCGGTTAAGGTATAGGTTAAAAAAACTTCTAATTCTCCAGGATAATTTTCTTCTAAATTTTCACTGATCAGATGAAAAGTTACCGACTGGTCTGTTAAATCAGTGACATCCCATATTTTTTGACCAAAACCGGTATTTCCTCCGTGCAAAGCATTTCCGTTATTGTTTCCTGCAAGTTGAAATGTTTTATCATTTAAAGTAAAACGACCTTTGTTGATACGTCCTGCATAACGACCGACAGTTGTGCCAAAATAAGGTCCGCTAGGCAAATTATAGGATGCAATATAGGCTTCGGGATTGTCAAAGCCCAAAACTACATCTGTCAGTTTTCCATCTGTAGCAGGAACTTTTAATGAAGTTACAGTCGCACCATAGTTCGTAAGCTGTACCCTCATTCCATTTTTATTGGTTAGTTCAAAGCAATAAATTTCTTCGTTATCAGGGGTCAAACCAAACAATTTGCAATTAGAGTAATCTTGTAAATGCGATATATGCTTTAAATTCATGTTATTTTTATCAAAAGTGAAAATTCAAAATTATATATATTTTCGATTTTTGTATACCAGTACCTACCAGTTTTTTGTATATTGCCAAAAAATCTTTTTTGTATGAGTATCATTTCGATTCAAAATAATCTGGGTTTGCCAAAATATAAACAGATAATTCTTTCAGTTGAAAAAGCAATTGATGAAGAAAAGCTAAAAAAAGGGGACAGGCTTCCTTCTGTAAATAAAGTATGCCTGGCATTTTCCTTATCTCGCGATACGGTTCTCCAGGCCTACGACGAGCTTAAAAAAAGGGGAATAATTTATGCTATTCCGGGCAAGGGCTATTATGTTAAAAGTATTGAAACCAGTATCAAACAGAAGATTTTTTTGCTTTTTGATGAACTTAATATTTTTAAAGAAGACATTTATAATTCTTTTTTAAAAAGTATTGGAAAAAATGTTCAGGTCGATATTTTTTTCCATCATTTTAATGTACCGGTCTTTAAAAAACTAATAAATGACAGTAATGGCAATTATACCAAATACATTATCATGCCGACCAACCTGACAGGTATAATTGAGACCATAAAAACCCTACCAGTAAACGAAGTGATTATCCTGGACCAGACCAATGCCGACTTAAAAATGTATCCTGCCATTTACCAAAATCACCAAAAAGATATTTTTGAAGGGCTTTTAAAAGGAAAATCAAGGCTGGGCAAATACAAAAAACTGATTTTAATTTTCCCCGGTTTCCGTGAGCCGTTAGGAATGAAAACCGGATTTGAAAATTTTTGTACAAAATATAATTTTAACTACGAAATCATCACTCAGTTCACTGATCATGAAATCGAAATTGGAGATTTATATGTGATTCCAAATGATCGTGACCTTGTTGGAGTAATTGAAAATGCAAGAAATCAGAACCTTAAATTAGGAACTGATTTTGGCATTATTTCATATAATGAAACTTCTTTAAAAAAAGTCGTAGCAAACGGAATCGCTACCATTTCGACCCATTTTGAAGATATGGGAAAAATACTGGCCGATATGGTACTTAAAGCAAAAAATGAACAGATAGAGAACAAATCGTCGCTGATTATGCGAAACTCACTTTAAGATTTTGTTGAAATCCGTTTGGTGTGATTAGTTTTTGATGATAATTTTTCGTCAGTTCGAGTGATCCCGATTTTTCATCGGGATTGTATCGAGAACAGAAAAGTTATCATTAAAAACGGTTCTCGATACACGTCACTTCGAGTACGGAGTGTATCGAGAAGTTTTGTTCCGTTTCGTGCACAAAAAACACTCGAACTGACGTTTTTAATAATTGCACTCAACGGAATTTTGTTTTTTACCATGATTCCTTTAGTTTTGGAAAAAAAACAATGAAAGTATTTGATGTAGCCATCATTGGAAGCGGGCCTGCCGGAGCTTCTGCAGCTTTTGAATTATCGAAAAGCGGAATTTCCACTGTCATAATTGAGAAAGAAATGCTGCCAAGATATAAAACCTGTGGTGGTGGTTTGGTCCACAGAGGAAGAAACAATATTCCTTTTGATGTTGCATCAGTTGTTGAAAAGGAATTCTATGAAGTCGATACTTATTTTTCAAATACAAATATCAAACTCACGACAAAAAGAGACAAGCCCATCATTAGCATGATTATGCGTGATGCTTTTGATAATCTGATTGTAGAAAAAGCAAAAGAAAACGGCGTTACTCTTTTGCAAAACCATAAGGTTAACAGTATCACTTTCGGAGAAACTCAGACAATTCATACTTCTGAGGGCGATATACAGGCGAAATTTATTATTGCCGGAGATGGTGCCTTAAGTCCAATAGCTAAAATGGCAGGCTGGCAGGAAACCCGGACTGTTATCCCGGCTTTGGAATATGAGATAGAAGTTCCTCTGGCAGATTTTGAAAGATTATCAAAAAATGTGCGTTTTGATGTCGACGCTATTCCGAGTGGCTATGGCTGGTGTTTTCCTAAAAAAAATCATTTATCTGTAGGAGTTTGCATTTTGGTAAAAGCGAATCAGAAGATTGATTTGAAAAAATACTATGCAGCCTATTTAAAAACGTTGGGAATTACAGAAATTGTAAAAGAAGATGCACACGGATTTGTCATTCCGGTTTCTCCAAGAACGGATACTTTCGTCAAAAAGAATGTTTTTTTAATTGGCGACTCAGCAGGGTTTGCAGATCCTGTGTTGGCTGAAGGAATTTCAAACGCCATATTAAGCGGAATTTTAGCAGCACAATCTATTATAGAAGGTAAACTTGACCCTGTAAGGTCTTCAGAATTGTACCATGAAAAATTAGAAAACAGCATTTTACCAGAAGTAAAAGCGGGAGTCACATTAGCCAAAATTTTCTACAGCAAAAGGGTCTTGCGTAATTTCGTTGCCAAAAACTACGGTACTGTTTTATCCAATGCGATGACAGATATTTTTATGGGAACCAGAACTTATCCTAAAGATTATAAAAAGAAGATATGGGAAAAAATTAAGGAGGCTATTTTTTAATTTGAATGATAATCCCTTAAATTTTTTAAAATAACATAAAAAAAACCTGTTAGAATTTTTAGTTCTAACAGGTTGTGATTTTGGCTTGTCATAATTTGTATAACCTTTTTGGGATCAGTCTATATCTAGGCAACCTCTTCAATCATAATATTTTTTATATTTTTCAGGATGGTCAGTTGAAAAAACTACTTTTTTAATCAACAATATAGGTATTGGTTTTTATCAAATTAACACTGGTATCGGTAAAAACAAATTCTAATTGATTACTATCTAAATTGATTGTGCCATTGCAAGATTGATTTTTTATAAACAATTTTGGTTTGTTGGCTTCAAAGAATAAATAAGCTTTTGTAGTGCTGCTAAGATAATTACAAGAAGTGTTTTGGGCTGCAAACTTACCGATTTCGGATACTATATAGCTGTTTTTTTTGATGTTAACACTATAAACAACACCATTATCTGTTTCGAAAAAATTAAAATAATCGCTGTCTGCCACAAAAGGGGTATTACACGAACTTGCCGAAACTATTTTTTCCATACTTAACAAACGGGTACTCTCAGTTTTTACTTTATACTCTGACTTATAGGCTGCACAAGCTTTATTAGCCCTAAAATTAGTATCGTCAGTACTGATAAAAACATCCAACAGAGTAGTTATTTTATCGTTGACATTGGTAGGATAAGTAACTTCAGAATTATCGAAGCCATCATATTGATACAAACTACTGCTTTTGGGAGTAAGTGCTAAGCATTTTAAGAGTTCGGATTTCGTGAAACTATCGTCCAGCTTGGTTAAGATTAAATCAACATTTTCAGGAAAAAGCGATTTGACACGAACTCCTCCTGGGCATTCCTCTCTGCGTCGAAGATCTAAAGGATTCCATGAATAATAAAAATTCATAGTTGTTGGGCTTAATGATTTTAGCCTGATCCAGCCTTTTTGTCCACAACGTGAATTAGCACCCCAATAATTAAGCTCGTAATTGGAAGAATCTTCTTTCCTGAAGCAATTAGCTGCTATATACAGTTTGCCACCATTTCTGGAATCTTCGATGATGGTACCTGTACTATTATCCACGATATAATGACGAACTTCTAATTCATCAAACGAATTAGTACGACCTTGTCTTGTTGTTTTTGTGACATAAAAAGTATAGGTCTTATTATCTATACTTCCCTGCCAGGTACCTATCAAAGGATCCATCAAGTGGTTTACATCTTTAAAATAAGTATTAGTAATAATACCTTTACCACCTCCTATGTAATCAATATGTTTCTCTATGGGTATAATATTTTGTGCTTTTGTTTGCCCTAGAAATAATAGGAATAAAGCTAATATATAAATGTTTTTCATTTTTTTAAATTTTAGTTACAAGGGGTTTCTTTTACCTGATTATTTGCATCTAGCTCTAGTTTTTTTGCTCCGGTTTCATCTACTTTGTACAAGGCAATATCGGTAATTTTTAAAGTGTCCCGCATAAAAAGGAGTAATGCTTTAATTTGTCCATTTTCAGGGTCTTTAGCTAATGCTTTGAATATTCCTTCATTTTCGTCTGTATCGATAAGGTCTCTTTTTTCTTTGAGTTGCTCAAACGGCAGATTGTCTGATTGTCCGGTGTAGCGCAACTGAAAATACCCAAGGCTATTGATAGTACCTGTATAATTATTGCCCGGGTCTGTACCACTTTGTCTGCTCACATTATAATCGGTATAAATTGTAGCAATATCCCTTGGTGAAGGCATTGGCAAAACAGTATTGACAGAACCATTTGCAGGATTGACCCATTGATTCTGGTGTACATGGTTTATATTTTGATACCCTCCAGATCCATAAGGCACAAAAACGCCCGGTTCTCCTTCAAATACTTCCATTGGTTTATAGTTACCCGCTTTGTCCTGATAATAGCCTGTTTCGTGATTCAATTTAAGTTTTTCAGGATCTTTAAGATCAGTTATCATCTTTTTAAATTCTTGATCAGCCAGTTGTTTTTTTATCTCTGCACAGGGATCTATCGGGTCACAAACATTTGTATCACTGTATCTCGAATCATCACAATCTACACCTTTAGAAGTGCCTTCTTTCCAATTTGGTCCAGGGCTTGTTTCTGCTGTATAGGTTCCTGAATCATAGCCATCTCCATCATTGTCTAAATACCAGTTTGCGAGTCCACAATTATTACCATACTTTCTGGCATCGTTATCATCACAATCATCTCCTTTTGTTGACTCTTTATAATTTCCGGTTGGTTTTTCTCCCTGATACACCGATCCACCGTCATAATCATCCCCATCATTATCTAAATACCAATATCTTGGTATAGGAACACATGCACATAAAGTAGTATTGACTTCGTAACCTGTTTTAGTACAAACAGATAATGTACAAACCTCAGGATCTGGAGTAGCGGGAGTTTTTGGATTGACTACAGGATCCTCTTCCGGTTCTTCAAAGTTAACAGGAGTAGGATCATTCAAATGATTGTAGGGATCATATAAATCGGCATTTAAATATTCAGAATAATCAGGCTCATGGTAATTATTTGTTACAGTAACATTATTTAATGTACCTCCATTGACATCGGCTCCAAAATCATTATTCCAATAATCATAATCGTTTGAATCATCACTATACCAGCCGTCATTACTATCCTCCCAGCCAAAATCATCATCAAAATCCTGCCAGTCCTGCGCATAACTGCTCTGACCTATTAGCAAACTTAAGAACGTAAGGACTAATATAAAATATTTATTTTTCATCGTTCTTATTTTTTAATTAAAAGTGTGGTTTTTACTTCATTTCCGTACGTAAGTCGCAGCAGGTAATATCCTGGAGGAGCATTCAAAGCCAGGGTTTTGGTTTGTTGCCCGGCTCTCAGGCCATTCCATTGTTCCCTGTACAATTCCCTTCCGGTGATGTAGTAAATACTCATAGTAGCATCAATGTCTTTTGCCAGATCAAAACTCAGGTTGAAATCGCTTACAACGGGATTTGGGTATATGACCACAGAGGAGAACATTTCGTTAGCTGTAGCTGTTTTTTCCTGTTTCTTATCTAAAATAAGATACATGGGCCTTTCGTTCTCACGCTCCTTTATATTGTAGAGATTTAGATTCCCAATGATAAATAAAGATTCATCGGTTTGCAGCAATTGTAATTTGGCCTCTTTAAACTGATAAGCCGCTACCGTATCTTTGTAGAAATGTTCCGTACGGTCTATTTTAGAATCTTCAAATACAATGGCATTCTCCTGTATTTGGGCATTAAAGGAAACGCTGTCACCGGCTTGTTCTTTCCATATTCCAGTCAGCTTTATTCCATCCTGGGTAAGGTCGATCTGCAAAGGTGTTTTACTGATGATATTTTGTCCACTCCAGTCATAACGCAGCAGATGCCCTGTATAATTGCCTGAAATATTTGTCGTTATTGGGGCCTGTTTTACCTTCTGAAAAGTTTCCGGAGCCTCTGTTTGAGTAATATTGATTACCTCAGGAATGGCTTGCGAAATAGTTTTGGTTTGGTGAGGATTTGCATTTTCAGCCTCCGGTTCTGCCAGTTCAGTTTCAGATTTTTTTAATCCCCTGGCTGCCGATTTGCTTAACCAGAATTTTGCTTTCTCGCTATCGATAGCTACTCCATAGCCGTTGCGGAAACACAGCCCCAGCATATACATGGCAGAGAGATTGCCTTTTTGTGAGCCTAATTCGAATTGCTGTACGGCAAGGCTGTAGTCTTGTGCACATCCTAAGCCTTTATAATACATGTAGCCAACGGAGTAGATAGAAGCCGGATCTCCCTTTTCTGCTCCTTCTTTAAAAATGCTTAAAGCCAAAGGATAATTTTGTGGGATGCCATTTCCTTTCATAACCATTCCTCCCCAGCTATTGTAAGCTTTGGCATATCCTGTTTTGGCTGCTTTTTCAAAATAAATCAAAGCTTTTGTCTGATCTGCCGGACTGGTTGTTTCTTTAAGCAACAGCCCTAAGTTATACGAGGCTTTTGCATATCCTGCTTCGGCTGCTTTTTCCAGCCATTGTATTCCTTCCTGCTCGTTTACGGGAACGCTGATTCCGTTGTTATAAATCAGTCCCAAAGCATTCATGGCTTCGGCATTGCCAAGGTTTGCGAGTTGCTTGTAACTGGCGATTCCCTGTTCAGGATTGTAGGTTTTACTGCCTTGCGTCAATTGTAATCGGGCTGTCAATAAACTCTTTTTGACATCGGGATTTTCCTGTGCCTGAGATAGCGCAGTCCCCAGAAGTAGGAGTAAGACCGCCTTTCGGGTAATTCTCTTCATAGATTTAAGTATTGGTTATTTATTAATTTTAAATTTCTACCAGGCCAGGGCATTTTTGGTCTTGGTATTTTTAGATTTTTTTAGATTAATGGCATCAAGTTGTTTGAGCAGTTCAGGTTTTTTCTTCTCGATATCCCGTTTTGCAAAAATGTTTTCCTGCGTATGATATACCATGGCTCTGTCTTTGGTTACCAGAAATTGTAACTGATAGACACCAAATTCTGTTAATGTCTTGTCTTTATCCAAATCTTTGGTTAAGCCTTCTTCCTCTAGCTGTAACCAGTTTCTTTGGGCTTCTTTTTTAGCGGCTAGTTTGTTTTTTTGAATTAGCCATTTCTTTACTTGCTCAGGAGTCAGTATATGGGCTATATTTTCGTATTCTGAGGGCACGATTTTGGAAGCTTCTACAGAAGATTCATTGTCTTTATTTTCTATTTTAATACGTTCCAGCTGATTGTATCTGAGTAAAAGTGTGTCAATCTGGCTTTGTGTGAGCTCCAGTTCTTTTTCATATTTAATGACAGAGGAATATTTATTATTGGAGTAAGTCCCATCGGATAAGATATTAGCACGCACTAATAGAGGCGGTTCTCCCAATGCCATTTTTTTGGCTAAAAGGTCTCTTTTGGTTTTTTCAAAGCGATCGGACTTTTTGTCTAAAAAAGCATTTTTAGCTATGTGGTAATTCAAGATTTTGGTGTACTGGGTTTTCTCGTCTTTATCAGCAACCAATTGCAGTTTTTTAATTTTCGCCCAGTCTTTTTGTGCTTCCTCAACAGACTGTTCGTGATACATCGCTTTGAGTACAGAGATATACTGTTCTTTCGTCAAAACTTCAAGAAGTTTTTTGTTGTAAATATGAATCACTTCTTTTTTTGAGGACATTTTTGGATCAACTTTCAAAGAATCATTAGCCTTTCGGATTGTGTTTATTTGTTCATGAGTCAGTTTTAACTGAGAAGAAAAAATTAAAACTGCCAAAAAACGATTATCTGTATTTTCCTGATAACCATAATAATCTAATTCCTCAGTAGATAAGATTGGCGTCAAAAAATTGACATCAACTTTATAATACGATTTTAAGTCAGTTATAGGGCCTCCATTTGCTAAACTTACATTTGCTAAACTGTCGGCTGTGTGAAGTTTTCGGCCTATTTTAATTTGCTTTCCTTCGGAAAGTTTTAGTTTTGAGTTTATTTCATCTATTTTATACACAATGTGTGCAGGAAACATCATGCTTACCTTTTGACTTACCTGTGCCCGGCCTAAGCAGGAAATGCCTAATAAGGCTAAGAAAAATAATTTCGTTTTCATATTTTTATATTTTTTGATTATCATAGTTGTCTTGAATTTTGTGATTGATATTGCCATTGAATTTTGAATTTTACCATTATCAAAACCATGTCCTGCTGCCGTTATCATCTATAGTAAAGGGACGTTCCAGTTTTTTAGAATCGCTGGCCAGTAATAAGAGAAGAGCATTTTTAGGTACTTTACTGAAAAGCATAGATGTAGTTTGGTTGCTGACTTCCCGGGTATCAATTAATTTCCATCCGTTGTTCCAGTAGTATAACTTGTAGGTAGTACCCATTTTAAAACGCAGGTATTTATCTGCCTCGGTTATTAAAATTTCTCGGGTATGGTTAAGGTCGGGAAGTAATACTTTCGATTCTTTCCCGTCAGCCACAACAGGTGCTCCGGCATGAACTAGTTTCCCGTTGGTGTAATATTGCGGAATCAGGACAGTTCCTTTGCATACAGCATTGAAAACAGTTTTTCCGTTTTCTGCTTTTCCCCACCAGAAAGGTCTCCACGAGAGTCCGTTAAAAGTAGTGGCATATACAATTTTAGATGGATTTGTTGAAGCAAATAAAGGGCATGTTACATCTGTCGTTTCCCAATAGTCCTTGGTAACGTCTATATAATTTTGCTGTTTTAGAATCGCTGTGGGAATATTGTTTTTGTCTTCAAAACTGGCCAGGGTTCCGGGTTGTTTAGAATAGGTAAGGCGCAGGACTTTGGCAGGTTCTCTTTTTAAATCTTCTTCGTAATCTTTTGCCCCAAAATCACAATTGTAAGGATGCATTTTATCATCAAAAAAAGTATTCGTAAAATGACCTCCTGTAGCGGTTGCCCAATAGGGAATTACATTTACAGTTGCAGGAATTCCCTGCGAACGCATCACAAAAACACCAAGATTGGCAATGTCAGGGCAAGGGCCTTCTTTTCTTGATAATAATTGCAAAGCGCTTAGTCTTGGCAAGGGTTCTTTGCGCTGTTCCCTTAAAGTGTTTTTAAACCAGCTGTTGTAATCATCTTTTACATTAAACAAAACGGGCTTGAATCCTTTGGACGGGATTTGCTCACTAATCCACTTAAATTTATCCGCATAAACAGGGCGCCAATCCTGCAAAGGTTCATCGCTTACACGATAAGGTAAAATAAATTCACAAAAATCAGTAAAAGAGGTGTTCTTCATTGTAGAAGAATGCCATACTGCAAAAGCCTTTTCAAGGTTCTGAATTAAGTAATCACCTGTAATGGTTTCTATATCCTGATAAATAACGGGTTTGGGGTGTATTCCCGGATTTTTTTCTTTGATAGCCGTAAGAGCTTTTTTTGCCTGTTCAAAGTCAGGATAGGCTAATTCATTATAGTCAACCTTTTCCTTTTCTTCGTTTTCCCAATAATAATCCGCTGATGAATGAATATCCATGTTGCTGATTAAAAACTGCATGGCTTTTATTTTTAATGCATCTCCAGTTTTATGGGTATATTGAAGTGCTTTTTCGAGTTCCGGTCTGTTTTTACCTGATTTTTTCAAATTGGCTTCAACCTGAGCAGGATATTGGGCATGGATTAAAAAGGGAATAAGAAAAAATACGATTTTAAAGGGTAGTCGCATATTTATTTTAAAGTTGAATTTGTTATAGATATTATTGGGTCTGAATTTTTTTTATGTTTTTAGGTACGCCTAATTTTATCAGTAAAGCCCTACAGTGGCTTTTATACCGACCCACTTTTTCAGATGGTATTTTTGGTTTGAGTCTGATGATTTCCTCCGCAAGCGAAATTGCATTGGGAATATTTTTGTTTTTTAAATACATCTCAAGCAATAGCATTCGGTATAAAAATTTTGAGGGGTATAATGCAACGAGTGTTTCATATTCCTGAACTGCATGAGGATATTGTTTTAGTTTATGGTAGATTTTTCCGCTGCCTAAATATACTGGAGGTAGTGAACTGAATTTTTTTGCTTTCTCAAAACAGACTGACGCTTCAGGAAAACGTTGCATTTTAAAGTACAGATGCCCATAATTTTGCCAATAATCACTGTTTTCTTTTAACGCAGGCTCGAGACTGGCCAGAATTTGCCATGATTGTTCGTAATTGCCTGTTTCTTTCAGGAGTTTTGCTTTTTTATTTTGTCTGTCTGCAGAGGCCAGTATTATAACCTGATAGAGCAAAAAGGAGCTGGCCGAGATTGTACATGCTTTAAAGATTATTAAAAATTGATCTGTTTTAAAGAAAGAAATGCCTTTAAAAACTGAAACAGGTTCTGTAGTGCTACAAATCATAGCGGCATAAATCATCAACAAACACATTAATGGTATTATTTGGGTAGTAGAATTGACCATTGACATGGCTATAAAGCTGATGGTTCCTGCATAACCTAAATTAAAAAAGCTGTTTTCCGGAACTTTCGTGATTTTATCCTCCGAGTTTTCCGGGTTGTCTTTGTTTTTTTGTCTTATGGTAAAAAGAAGGGAACCAAAAAATAGTGAAATCAATAAAACTCCTATAAAGCCTCCTTCTACAGCATGTAACAACAACTCATTATGGGGCATAATTACAGGACCAGCATTGACTAATTCTTCAGGTGTTGCATTGCCTTTTTTTATATAATTGGCCTGGAACAAATTGTATTCTTTTTCAAAGGAACCATATCCGTAGCCGGTAAGTGGTTTCTCCATCGCCATAACACTTGATAGTTTCCAGATAAATTTCCTTCCATCGGCTGAATCTTTTTTCGAATTGTATAAATAAGAGCAGGCTGAAACACTAATGATCAGACTTAAAACCAGAAACGCCTTTACGCTGAGGTTGTTTTTCTTATTTTTTGCCCAATCTGCGAGCCGGTATTCTAAACTGTAGAAAACAATAATGGAAACTATTGTCCCAATAAACGCAGCACGGCATTTAAGCATCAAAAGCGCAGAAATTGAAATAACAAATCCGGCCAGAATTATTTTCTTGTTTTTTCGCTTCAGTAAATACAGGAAAAAAGGCACAGTAAGCGCCAGGAACATGGCTGTAACATTAGGGTTTTCCCAACTGCCCGTAACTTTGAAATCGTTATTCTGACTTTTTACAAAGCCTGAATACTGTATAAAACAATACAATGCTTCTATCGTTGAAATTACAGTGACTCCGATGCAGAATTCTATAAATCTTAATTTAAGGCTGCGGAAGAAAAAGGTTGAGGTAAGCAGTAAAAAGCAAAGGACAATACTATAAATTGTAAAAACTAAACTTGTCCTGTGCGTTAGGCAATAAAATAAAACATAGAAACACCATAAAATAAACAGAACAAGAGGCGTTTTAAAGACAGTCTGCTGATGACGATTGAGAAAAATATTGAAAATTGTGTAAAGTAAAATTGCTGTGCAAGTACTATAATAAGCAACAGAATTTGAATTAAAAAAATATTCAATATTAAGTAACGAAACAACAATAATAAGGAGCAATAAAAATATTTGCCACCTTGCAAAACAAATAGGAGATAATTTCATTTTTTAGCAGAATATGCCTGCTAAAATACCCCCGATGATGTAGTAAGACGCAATACCCACTTTTGGTGATATTGTTAATAAATATATAACGAAATATAGTAAAAAAAGTTTTTTTTAAAGGATTACTTTAATTGATGATATAATTTGATTTTAAATTAAATTATATCATTTTTGCTATATATGGATTTAAAGTGGTTAAAAAATTGCATGGCTGAAATTGAATAAAGATAAGGTCTGACATTGCGTAAGTTGTTAGTTATAATATGATAAGTATGAGGGACTAAAATTTTTAAAGGTTTAGCTACATCTTATAAGACTCACATATGGGTCTCAGTGCAAGACAATGTTATTTCGATTTTGAAAAGTCTAAAAAGGAAGAACTAACTTTATAAATATCAATGAAATTTCCGAACCTTCAGCCGTTTGGATGCGTTGTTTCAGATTCTATAGGGTATAGGAATATTACAGATGAGGGATAATTCAAAAATTCATTCTAAAAATTAAATTTAAAGAGGGACTAAAAGTCCTTCGTAAAACAAACCTCTACTTAGTTTTTAATACTTGCAGACTCGATCTAAAATCTGAGGTTTTATAAATTCAGGACAAAATCGTTAAGTAATTTTTCTTCGTATTTTTCTTTATTGAACGTATATAAATAAGATCCTTTTCTGGAAGACTGCATGTCTTTTTCATCCAGTTTGTTTAAAATTTCTAAAGAATTAATCTTACTGATAAAGTTACGTTTGTCTAATTCTTTGCTTAAAATTGCCTCATACAATTCAAGCAATTGTCGCATGGTGAATTTTTCCGGCAGTAATTCAAATCCAATTGGTTTTATCGAAGTTCTGTAACGTAACCTTTTAATGGCATGCTTAACCATTTCGTTGTGGTCAAAAATAAGGTTAGGGGCATCTACAACGCTAAACCATTCTGCATGATAGTTTTTAATGAGTTCTGTATTATGGTTTTCAATATTAATGAGTGCATAATAAGATACAGATATAGTCCTGTCGACTGGGTCACGATCTATTTCGCTATAGGCGTGCAGCTGTTCCATATAGATATCCTGCAGTCCGGTATAGGTACTCAAAATACGAATGGCGGCATTGTCTAATATTTCATCACGTTTTAAGAATCCGCCAATTAAAGACCATTTTCCTCTTTCAGGTTCAAAATCCCTTTTAATTAAAAGTATTTTTAATCCCTGATGATCGAAACCAAAAATGATACAATCGACTGCTAATAAAACCTTATCCGCAGAACTATAACTATTTAACATATACTGTAATTTGGGAGTAAATATATAAACTTCCTAATAGGTTTCATAATTTATTAATGTAGATAGAACACTTAATTCATTATGGTCAAATTAAAAGTAATAATTATTATAGTTGCTTGTGATATTTAGATCCATAATTATTTAGTAAAGATGTTTGGAATAATCTCATGATTAATAAGCTTTTTTATCAAAAGCTATAAAGTACATCTTTTTAATTTCTTACAAAAGGTATAAAATCATTAAAACTAAATTTTTATCTAATAAGTCATATTTTTCTCCAAAATTATCTTTATTCATAAAAAATTTATGCTACCGGTTGTGTTTTTAGAATAAAAAATAACATTTGAATGTTTGAATTGAAGTTAAATTATGAAATATGCTCTAATTGTACAGTTATTTTACCATATCAATTTGTTTTTAAGCTTTTTTTTTATTTAAATTTACAAATGTTAAAAAGACACTTAATGAGTATTTTTATTAGATTACTACTCAAAAGTTAGAAAAAATGGGTTAACAGCTATTCTTCTAAAAACTTAAAAAACTAAGAAAAACCATGAAAAAAAACCTTCTATTTTTATTTGTTGCACTTTCTTTACAAACGATTTCTGCACAAAACCAAACGACAATAATTGCCATAAAAAATGATGCGGGTGCTCCAACTATCAACAAAAATATTTATGGGCATTTTGCTGAACATTTAGGACGCTGCATTTATGGAGGTTTTTTTGTGGGAGATACTTCTAAAATACCCAATACTAAGGGAGTTCGAAACGACATTATTGCTGCTTTAAAAGATTTAAAAATTCCAAATCTAAGATGGCCTGGAGGTTGTTTTGCTGATACCTATCACTGGAAAGACGGAATTGGCCCTCAGGAACAAAGACCAACAATTGTAAATAAATGGTGGGGAGGCGTGACCGAAGATAATAGTTTTGGTACTCATGATTTTTTGAATATGTGTGAAGTTCTTGGAGCTGAGCCATACTTGTCAGGAAATGTAGGAAGCGGAACGGTTCAGGAATTAGCTGACTGGGTTCAGTACACCAATTTTAGCGGTAAAAGTCCGATGAGTGACTTACGCAGAAAAAATGGAAGAACAGAGCCATGGAAAGTTAAATTCTGGGGAATCGGAAATGAAGCATGGGGCTGTGGTGGAAATATGACTGCTGAATATTATGCAGGAGAATATAGAAAATTCGCCACTTTCATGTCCGATTGGGAAAACACAGGAGGCATTACACGTATTGCATCAGGTTCAAATGGTTCAGATTACAACTGGACCGAAGTGATGATGAAAAACATTCCTCTTAATATGCTGGGCGGCCTTGGTGTACATCATTATGCTGTAATTGACTGGAATAAAAAAGGAGACGGCGTAGATTTTACGGAACTGCAATATTTTCAAACGATGAAATCTGCTTTGAAAATGGAAGAACTTGTTACCAAACATGCTGCTATAATGGATAAATATGATCCTGAGAAAAAAGTAGCCATGCTGGTTGACGAATGGGGCGGATGGTATGAAGTAGAAAAAGGAACAAATCCAGGATTTTTATATCAGCAAAATACGATGAGAGATGCGGTTTTGGCCGGAGCAACGCTTAATATTTTCAATAATCATGCAGACAGGGTCCGTATGGCAAATTTAGCACAGTGTGTGAATGTGTTGCAGGCGGTAATTCTGACTGATAAAGCTAAAATGATTACAACACCAACGTATCATGTCATGAAATTATATGCGGTTCACCAGGATGCAAAATTATTACCTGTAAGCTTTCAATCACCTTTGTACACAGTTAATGGAGAAACCCTTCCGGCAGTATCAGCTTCCGCTTCAAAAGATAAAAATGGAGCAGTTCATATTTCTTTAGTAAATGTAGATTCAAAAAATAAAAATAAAATTGAAATAGATATAAAAGATCTGGGGGTTAAAAATTTCACAGGGTCTGTAATTACATCTTCAAAACTGCAGGATTACAACTCTTTCGAAGCACCAAATAAAATTGTACCAACCGTTTTTAAAGGTTTCGAAAATAAAAAAGGGAAATTAGAGATCACCATTCCACCTTTCTCAGTGGTTGTTTTAGAAGGAAAATAGCTCTATATAATATGATGTAATTGATAAAAATATTATAAAAAATAGTAAGCTAATTTTATTAAGTGTTTTTTGTACACTTATAGGGTAATTATATTATATTTGTCGTCATTAAATGAATTTGAAATGAAAAACTATGTTATAGGATTAGATTACGGAACAGATTCTGTTCGTGCAGTGCTTATAGACACTGAAAATGGACAGGAACTGGCATCAAATGTTTCTCATTATAAAAGATGGAAAAACAAACAATATTGTGACGCTTCTATAAATCAGTTTCGTCAGCATCCTCTGGATCATATTGAAGGACTGGAAATTACCATTCAAAATGTTGTTAAAGAAAGCAAAGTTGATCCTGCCGCCATAAAAGGAATCTGTATTGATACCACAGGATCTTCTCCGGTTCCGGTTACAAAAGATGGAATTCCACTGGCTTTGACAAAAGGTTTTGAGGAAAATCCAAATGCAATGATGGTGTTGTGGAAAGATCATACTGCCATAAATGAAGCAAACGAAATCAATGAACTGGCAGTAAGCTGGGGCGGTGAAAATGTAACAAAATATGTAGGTGGAATCTATTCATCAGAATGGTTTTGGGCAAAAATCCTGCACATTGCCAGAGAAGATGAGGCCGTAAGAAACGCAGCCCACACCTGGTTAGAGCACTGCGATTTAATGACCTATTTATTAATTGAAGATAAAGATTTAAAAACATTCAAAAGAAGTCGTTGTGCAGCAGGTCACAAAGCCATGTGGCACCAGGACTGGAACGGACTTCCTCCTGTTGAATTCTTAGAAAAACTACATCCATATTTAGCTGCACTTCGTGTCAATTTATACGATGAAACCTATACTTCAGATTTGGTAGCCGGAAAATTGAGCAAAGAATGGGCTGACCGTTTAGGACTTACGACAGATACAGTTGTAGCTGTTGGAACTTTCGACGCACATTCTGGAGCAGTTGGGGCTAAAATTGGCGAAAATACTTTGGTACGTGTAATGGGAACTTCGACTTGTGATATTTTAGTTGGTTCTTATGATGAAGTAGGCACCAAAAACGTTCGCGGTATCTGCGGTCAGGTTGACGGATCTGTGATTCCGGGCTATATCGGTCTTGAAGCAGGTCAGTCTGCTTTTGGAGATTTACTGGCCTGGTACAAAGAATTGCTAATGTGGCCAACAGAACAATTGTTAGGTTCTTCATCCATTTTAAATGATGCTCAAAAAGAACAATTAAGAGAAGAATTCAGTGATAAATTAATCGTAGAATTAACCAAAGAAGCTGAAAAAATTCCATTGTCTGAAAGTGTACCAACCGCTTTAGACTGGATCAACGGACGCAGAACCCCGGATGCAAATCAGGAAGTAAAAAGCGCCATTTCAAACTTATCATTAGGATCAAAAGCACCTCATATTTTTAAAGCTTTAGTAAACGCAATCTGTTTTGGATCTAAAAAAATCGTGGATCGTTTTGAAGAAGAAGGGGTAAAAATTGACAGCGTTATCGGTATCGGTGGTGTTGCCCGTAAATCGCCTTTCATCATGCAGACTTTGGCAAACGTTTTAAACAAGCCAATTAAAGTAGCCCTGTCAGATCAGGCACCGGCTTTGGGAGCTGCAATTTATGCCGCTGTCGCTTCCGGGATTTATCCAAATGTAATTGAAGCCAGTCAAAAAATGGGAAGTCCTTTTGAAAGTGAGTACACACCACAACTTGACAAAGTAGCAGCTTACAATAAACTGCTTATTGCTTACGAACGGTTAAGTGCTTTTGCAGATCCATCTATTAAAATTACAGAAAATGAGTTCTCTTTATAAAGATTTAAAACAAGAATGCTACGAAGCCAACATGCAGTTAAATGCATTGAATCTGGTAGTGTATACTTTTGGAAATGTAAGTGCAGTTGACAGAAAAAATGGTGTTTTTGCCATTAAGCCAAGCGGTGTTCCTTACGAAGATTTAAAGCCTGAAGATATTGTGATTGTTGATTTTGACAACAATATCATAGAAGGAACAATGCGTCCGTCATCAGACACCAAAACGCATGCTTACTTATACAAAAACTGGCCAAACATTGGAGGCGTTGCACACACACACGCAACCTATTCAGTAGCCTGGGCGCAATCTCAGCGAGATATTCCAATCTTTGGGACAACACATGCAGATCACTTAACTGCTGATATTCCGTGTGCTCCGCCAATGGCAGATTCGCTTATCGAAGGAAACTACGAACACAATACCGGAATTCAGATTTTGGATTGCTTTAAAGAAAAAAATCTTTCCTACGAAGAAGTAGAGATGGTTTTGATAGGAAACCACGGTCCGTTTGCCTGGGGAAAAAATGCAGCAAAAGCGGTTTACAACAGCAAGGTTTTAGAAGTCGTAGCCGAAATGGCGTACCTGACTTTACAAATAAACCCGAATGCACCAAGACTGAAAGATTCATTGATAAAGAAACATTACAACCGTAAACACGGAAAAGATTCGTATTACGGACAGTAAAAATTTAGTTTCAGGTTTCAGGTTTTTTTGTTTCAGGTTATTGGAACGCTGAACTTGGAATCTGCAACTTAAAAGAAATAAAATAAATAATAAATAACAAAGATTTTCAGCATTTCAAAAACTTGAATAGACAGTCCTGATCGAAAAGGAGAAGCAAACTTGAAACCTGAAACTTGAAACAAAAAATAACAAAATGATTGACATTTCTCAAAAAGAAGTATGGTTTGTAGTAGGAAGCCAGGAATTATACGGTGAAGAAACACTAAGAAAAGTAGCAGAACATTCTCAGATAATTGCAAAAGGATTAGGAGAATCATCTCAAATCCCTGTAAAAGTGGTTTATAAAGATGTAGTAAAATCACCGGCTCAGATTTTAGATGTTTGTTTAGCGGCAAATACAACGAAAAACTGTATCGGTCTGATTACCTGGATGCATACATTTTCACCGGCAAAAATGTGGATTGGCGGATTGAGTATTTTGAAAAAACCATTATGTCATTTACACACACAATACAATGCTGAAATTCCATGGGGTTCTATCGATATGGATTTCATGAACCTGAACCAATCAGCTCACGGAGATCGTGAATTTGGTTTCATCATGTCCAGAATGCGTAAAAAACGCAAAGTGGTTGTAGGACACTGGGAAGACGAAAGAGTTCAGAAAAAATTAGGCATCTGGACAAGAGTAGCTTTAGGATGGGACGAGCTTCAAAACTTGAAAGTAGCACGTATTGGAGACAATATGCGTGAAGTTGCTGTTACAGAAGGTGATAAAGTGGAGGCTCAAATACGTTTCGGAATGTCGGTTAACGGATATGATTCTTCTGATGTTACCAAGCATATTGAGAAAGTTACTGATGCCCAATTAAACGATTTATTGGCAGTTTACGAAACTTCTTATAACTTAACGGATTCTTTAAAAGAAGGCGGAGCACAAAGAAGTTCATTAGTAGAAGCAGCAAAAATCGAACTAGGTTTAAGAGCTTTCCTTGAAGAAGGAGGTTTTGGAGCTTTTACAGATACATTCGAAAACCTTGGTGCATGGAAACAATTACCGGGAATCGCAACACAAAGATTAATGGCAGATGGTTACGGTTTTGGTGGAGAAGGTGACTGGAAAACAGCTGCTATGGTAAGAGCATTAAAGGTAATGAACATTGGTCTTGAAGGCGGAACTTCTTTCATGGAAGATTACACCTATCATTTCACACCACAAAAATCATACGTTTTAGGATCTCACATGTTAGAAATCTGTCCATCTATTGCTGACGGAAAAGCTTCCTGCGAAGTGCATCCTTTAGGAATTGGCGGAAAAGAAGATCCGGCTCGTTTGGTATTCAACTCACCTGCAGGAGAAGCTATCAATGTTTCATTAGTAGACATGGGGAACCGTTTCCGTTTAATCGTAAACGAAGTGGTTGCTGTAAAACCTATGGCTGAATTGCCTAAACTTCCGGTTGCCCGTGTATTGTGGGATTGTAAACCAAACCTTGACATTGCTGCTACAGCATGGATTTTAGCAGGAGGAGCACACCATACAGTGTACAGCCAGGCAGTTACAACTGAATTTATGGAAGATTTTGCAGATATCGCCGGAATTGAATTATTGGTGATTGATGAAAAAACAACTATCAGGGATTTCAAAGATAAAATTAATGCAAACGAAGCGTACTATCATACGTTTCAGCACGGATTATAATCTGGTCCAAAGTCGAAGGTCATAAAGTCATAAAGATTGGTTAACTTTGGATCAATTGGCTTTAAGACTTTCGGCTTTAAGACTTTACTAACTTAAAAAACCAGTATTTATGAATGTATTAAAACGTTGTGCTTTCGGAATTACGATAATCGGTTTGGCAGCACTTTCTGTTCAATGTAAAAGCGATAAAAAAATGGAGTCGAACACAACTCAAAACGCAAAAGATTCTGTAACAATTGTAAAATCGGATTACGGAACAACTCCAAAAGGAGAAAAAATTGAAAGCTACAAGCTGAAAAACCAAAACGGAATGGAAGTCGATATCATCACTTTTGGTGGTATTATTACAGATCTGAAAGTGCCAAATAAAGATGGTGTTTCTGAAAATGTGGTTACGGGATTTACTTCTTTGGAACAATACATGAAACCAAATCCGTTTTTCGGAGCTTTGATCGGACGTTTCGGAAACCGAATTGCAAAAGGTAAATTTACATTAGACGGTAAAGAATATACGTTAGCAATCAACAATACACCAAATGCCCTACACGGAGGACCGGAAGGTTTTTTCAGGGCTGTATGGAAAGCAGAAGAAGCTAAATCAGGAGAAACAGCTGTTTTGAAATTATCGTATTTAAGCAAAGATATGGAAGAAGGCTACCCTGGTAACTTAAAAGTTATTGTAACCTATACGTTAACGAAAAACAACGAACTGGAGGTACTTTACGAAGCAACTACAGATAAAAAGACCGTTGTAAACTTAACGCAGCATACGTATTTTAACCTTTCAGGTGATTTCTCTAAAACAATTTTAGATCATGAACTTACGTTGAATGCGGATAAAATTGTTCCTGTGGATGCTACTTTAATTCCAACTGGTGAATTACAGGATGTAGCCAATACACCTTTCGATTTCAGAACACCAAAATTAATTGGAAAAGATATTGATGCTAAAGACGAACAATTAATAAGAGGAAAAGGCTACGACCATTGCTGGGTACTCAACAATCCTGAAAAAGGGAAAACCGTTATCGCTAAAGCTTACCATCCTGCAAGCGGGAGAGTTTTGGAAGTTACCACAGACGAACCTGGAATTCAGTTCTACTCCGGAAATTTCCTTGACGGAACTTTACCAATGCGCAACGGCGGAACTTATGCGCACAGAACAGGTTTTTGTTTAGAAACACAACATTATCCAGATTCTCCAAACCAGAAAAACTTTCCAACGACAGTTTTAAATCCGGGCGAAAATTATAAAACGAAAACAACCTTTAAGTTTTCAGTAAAAAAATAAGTTTAATCAGTTTTGTTAGTTCAAAAAACCTCGAAAGTTGTTATTTCGAGGTTTTTTTGTTTCTATTTGAATTTTATACATTTTAAATAAGAAAAATTTAAAGACTTTAATTGCGAATTATTGAAGTCATGTATCCATTATCCTTAATTAATAGCTTAGTAATAAACGATCAGAAACGTTTTCATTTTCTAAAGTTTGACCTTCTAATTGAAATCTTCTCAACATAGATCTTCCGCAATTTACATAAAGTTCCTTCTCAAAAAGACCATGTTCAATCGGTAAATCACAAAGTAAGTTTCCAGATTTTTTGTGCCCGTCAATACTAAGGGCAACACGAACACCTTTTGATTTTGCTTTATCAATTTCTAATAATAAATCTTCTAATTTAAAATCTTGTGCTCCGTAAAGAATTGTTTGACTATGGGAATATGGAGGATCACAATAAATTAAATCACCATATTTTGCTTGTGAAAAGGCTTCTCTATAATCACAATGCTCAAAATCAACTTTACTTAGACGATTCTTCCATTCATTTACACGTTTAGAAAAACTTTCGACAGAAATTGGTTCATGAACACCACAAGGAGTAGACATATATCCATCAGCTTTACGAAAACGAATTATTCCTCCATAGCAAGAACGAGTTAAAAAGAGAAAATCTGCACCGTTTGGTTTTGCATTATATGAAGCTAAAACTCTTTTATAAACTTCATCTTTAGCTTCTTCTCCTATTTGATTTCTTCTTTCTGCATACCAATCTATGAGTTCATTAGAATTTGCTTTTAGCATTTTCCAAATTTGCATTAATGGTTCGAAAGTGTCAGAACCCAATCCATTATGTGGAGCTACTGTGGCTAGAATTGCACCGCTTCCTAAAAATGGTTCAAAATACCTTCCATAATGTGTTGGAAAGCTTCGTGTAATTTCTGCAGCAAATTTTTGTTTATTTCCAACCCATTTTAGTAACTGTGATTTTGGCGGATAATATGTTCCATACTTTTCTTCTAAGGTGAGTTGCATATACTTTGTAGATTTATTTTCAAAGGTAATAAATTTGCGCTATTATCCTATTTTGGGATATTCTGTTTTAGGATATATTTTTGAAATGTGAAAAAATCGCTTAATAGTAAGGAAAATAAATTACTACTCGAACTGCTATACCAGCTTCGAGTATCTTCTGGATTACGCCAATCCGATCTCGCAGACTTACTAAAAGTCCCTCAATCTTTCATTAGTAAAATTGAAAGTGGAGAAAGAAGAATCGATTTCATTGAACTTCGAGAAATTTTAAAGTGCTTCAACACGAACATGATTGAATTTCTAACAGAATTTGAAAATAAAATAAATGCAAGCAGAAAATAAGTTTTTAAAACAACCTCAAGAATTTTGGGCAAATGTAAAACTCATTAGTCAAAAAGTAGGTTATACAAACAGAGGGCTAGGAACTATTAAAATTCCATCTATTGAAGAAATTGTAACTGCTTATGATAGGCTCGGGTTAGATTCAAGTAAGATTGTTTTAAAAAATGAAGTAACAGTTTTTGGTAGTTTACTTATTGAATATTTTCAGTTTCGGGCTGATTTTCTTACTAATCATATCGAGCCAAATCTTCAGAACCTAAAACAAGCGAAGGATTTATACACAAAATTAAAAGCTGATTTAAAACCTACATGTCCTGAACCTTTGAATAAGCAAAAAGGAGAAAAACAAGGTCCTGCATATTTTACTTCTATTATAAATATGTTAATTGAAGCAAATTCAGTAGGATATGACTGTAACTATGATCCAAAAGAATTATCTGCATTCACTCACGATAATTTTCCTATTCGCAGTTTATCTCGAAGAGTTGATGGATCATTTCCGAATGTTATAAACCCAATAGCTTTGTGGGAAATAAAAGAATATTATTATACAACTACATTTGGAAGCCGTGTTGCTGATGGAGTCTATGAGACGCAACTAGATGGTTATGAACTGAATGAAGTTCGTGATCATTTAGGGAGAAAAATTCATCATTGTTTAATGATCGATGACCATAATACTTGGTGGGGAATGGGGAAATCATATTTGTGCAGAATATGTGACATGTTGCATATGGGACTTGTGACTGAAGTTATTTTTGGAAAAGAAGTAGTTACTCGTATACCTGCACTCGTAAAAGAATGGACAAAACAATTTGACGAAGAGGCTAAGTAGAAAAAACTCAAAAAGTAATTTTTAATCTAGGTTGATTTTTAAATTTAGTTCTTGTGATTGAAAATACGGTATTAATTGCGAAATCATTTAATAACTGTCCTTCGAACACCTTTTCAAAGCAGCAATAAATGAGATTCTAACCCGAATCTAGTAACGACTTCCAAATTTTACGGCAAAAGTTATAAATCGTCATTTAAAGGAAGACGAGTTTTGGGTATTTCGGTTGTAAAGCGTTTCAATCAGTTATGTAAAAAATCTTGGTTTAATAACCTAAAGTCTAATTTTATAAGAACTTATGACCAGCAACCTGACAACAATGCCGTAAAAATGTCGCAAATAAACCGCTATAAAAATTACAGTTTCATAATAGTTTTGTCCCAAAATAAACAGAATTAATTATGAAAGAAATCGGAGAAAAAATCAGGGAAGTCAGAAAGAAAAAAGGGCTGTCTCAGGAAGAGCTGGCAGAATCATCTAAAATAAATTTAAGAACCATCCAGCGAATCGAAAATAACGAAAGCGAACCACGCGGCAAAACGCTCCATTTGATTTGTGAAGTTCTCGACATAAACGCAGAGGACATTTTAGATTACGGGAAAAAAGAAGATCATCATTACTTGATCATTTTGCATCTTTCCGTGTTAGCGTTTTTATTTATTCCGGTTGGAAATATTATTCTCCCTTTAATTTTATGGATGACCAAAAAAGATAAAATTATAGGTATGAAAGAAGCTGGCGCTAATCTTTTGAATTTTCAGATAATATGGTCTGTTTTTTGCTTACATTTCAATAACGCTTTTCGCCTTATTTAAAATTATGCATTGGGGTCCTCACGATATTTTGTTTTATGTAGTGGCTATACTTTACGCATTAAATGTAATTCTGCCGATACTGTCTGCTGTTAGAACAAGAAATGGAAATACACAAAACGGGTATCCGAAGTTAATTAGAATTATAAAATAGTGAAAACAATTTTCAAAATCCGTTTGTTGAGATATTAAGCTAGTAGTGGAATAGTTTTTGTCAAATGAAACTGAACGTCTTTTTAAAATAATATGGAAAATAAAATCACTATACCAAAACCTTGTAATGAAAATTGGAATTCAATGTCGCCAGATAAAAATGGCAGATTTTGCAATTCCTGCAATAAAACAGTAATCGATTTTACAAAGATGAAGAACGCTCAAATCCATAAATATTTCACTGAAAACTCAGACAAGGAAAGGATTTGCGGGCATTTTAAATTGAATCAGATTGAAAGCGAAGAAAGCATTAAATACGAAAAAATAAGAAGCAGACTTAGCCGAATTAAAATAAAGCCAATTCAAAAAATCGCGCTATTTTCATTGGGCTTAGCTTTTACTTTAACAAGCTGTATGGGCAAAGCAGTTGTAGATGGCGAACCGGCTGTAAAAAGCAACGATACAATAAACGAAAGTGAAATTAATCACCATGTAGAAAATGGCGAAAAGCAGAATGATTCTATAAAAAAGGAAAATATTCAGGTAAAAATAAATAAATAAGGATTTAATAAAAATTAGTTATTAATTACTCCCATTAGTTCCGTATTAATAGATAATATCAATTAATTTATGACATTTAAGCATCTTTTTAAAGCAGCAATAAACTGGACTTCAAACCCGAATCCGATAAGACCAATTTCAAAATCCTACAGCAAAAGCCATAAAATTTCAATAGAAGGAAAACCAATTTTAGATGTTTCCGCAGCAAAAGCATTCAAAGGCGATCCCGACTTATATAATCCTGAGGATTTACTTTTAAGCAGTCTGGTTTCCTGCCACATGATGTCGTATTTATATGCGTGTTCCCAAAACGGAATTGAAGTTTTAGAATATACTGATAATGCCGAAGCAGTCCTTGAAGTTTCTGCTGATGGAAGCGGCCGTTTTACAGAAGTCCGTCTGTACCCAAAAGTGAAAATTGCTAATCCCGATAAAATTCAGGAAGCTTTAGAGCTGCATAAAAAAGCCAATCAATTGTGTTTTATTGCAAATTCCTGTAATTTTCCGGTTCTTCATAATGCCACTTGCGAAACAGCATAAAAAAAGAGACTGTTTTGAGAACAGCCTCTTCGTATATTGTCTTTTTTTTTCTTTTTTTTGGATTGGGTTTCTCGGAAGAGAATTAATTTTTCAAATCTTTGATTACTTTAAAAGCAACATCAACCTGCTCTTCTCCTACCAGGATCGTAAATTCGTTTGAAGTTGAAATTACCTCATTTATAATAATTCCTTCCCAGGCTAAACGCTGAAAAATGAAATAATAAATTCCAGGAACTACAATATTTTCTTTTGGTAATTTTACAGTAATAGAAGCCAGATTATCTAATTTCTGAATCAGTTTTTCGCGAATAAAATGTTTCTCCACTAAATGGTTGATACTGCTACTTACTACGATATTGGTTTCGTTTACACCGCGTGATGAGGTATAGAATATATCAGACAGTACATTAATATCAGAAATCAAATCGGCCTGTTTATTTAAAACAGTGTCAGAAGCAGCAAAAGTGTAATCTGTCAATTCAGAACGAACCGTGATTTCACCAATGTTTTTTATGACTTTGTTGATTTTGTGGTTCAGTTTAAAGTCTAACTCTTCTGTCAGTCTTTTTAGGGACATTACGACAGCACCTTGTTTAACTTCTTTACCGAATTCACTTTCCAGTTCGGTCATGATATTACGCGACAGGGAAGTCAGGTTAATAATTCCAAGAGAAAGTGCATTGAGTAAAAATGGCTTTGTCTTGATGTAATTTTCTACAATAGAAGAAACGGTTTTCATAATCTTTAATTGTTTTTGAACGTAATTGTGTTAGTTTGGTTTGTTTGAGATGTTATAAATCTCTGCAAATATAAATTAAAAAACAATTTGTTACAAATATAACAATAAAAAATTATGTTAAAAATGATAAAAAGCGTCAGTAAGATGCTCAACAGCAAATGTTTCCTGAGTTTTATGGATGGCAATTATATCAAAACGGATTTCTAAATTATCTTCAAAATCCTTTTCCCTATCGTTTATGTAGGCATTTACTGCTTTTATGAGTAATTGAATCTTTTTTGGTTTCACAAATTCCTGCGGCAAACCGAAATCTAAACTTGATCTTGTTTTAACTTCGATAACAGTAACGATATTTTCTTTTTTGGCAATAATATCAATTTCGGCTTTTTGAAAAGTCCAGTTTCTTTCTAAAATTGTATAATCATTTTGAAGCAGAAATTCTACGGCTAAATCTTCACCTTTTTTTCCGAGTTCGTTGTGTTCAGCCATTTTTGGAGTTATTGATTATGAGCTGAGGATGAATTTGCAGCTAAATTGTTAGTAATGCTTTTATATACTTTCTTTCATATTGTGTGTCGAAACCAATATAATTTATGTCACTGAATTTAATAACTTTAATATCGATCCAATTAGAATCTTCGTCAAGTAAATGTAATTCGACACATTCATTTTTTACAGATAGAATTTTTGCAAGATAGAATGAATCCTCATTGCCGTATGTAAATATTGAAACTAATTTTGATTTTAGACTTTTTAATGAAGTTGCAATATCTAAAAATTTGTTTAAGTCAATTTTTGCTATTAAATCTTTAGAATTATCGTTTTTTAGTTCTAAGTAATTATCTTCATTCCACGTACAATATTTTTCAACATCATTATTTTTAACAATCGTAAATCCATCAAACTCTCCTTTTGCTTCATCA
This sequence comes from Flavobacterium flavigenum, assembly GCF_027111255.2. Lineage (NCBI taxonomy): Bacteria > Pseudomonadati > Bacteroidota > Flavobacteriia > Flavobacteriales > Flavobacteriaceae > Flavobacterium > Flavobacterium flavigenum. The sequence continues at coordinate 3,251,059 of NZ_CP114285.2, forward strand.
AAATTAAGTAGCAGCATTATTTCTGAGTTCGCAATCAAACACATTCCTGTATAAACAGCATCAACATTTGGAGCCAGATCTATATCAATAATTAGTCTTTTTTCAGCTAAGTCTTCCACTTATAAAAGAACCATTAATTTTTATTTAAAAACAACAGTACTTCCCGAAGCATTCACTTCAATAGAAACTGTACTTCCCATAACAAGCGCGCGATTATCCTGAATGTGGCCCGCCGGAAAATTAAAAATCACCGGAATATTATATTTTTTGGTTACATCATCAATAATTTCCAGCGCATTTTTTCCCCACGGAATTTCATTGTCCTTCATCTTCGTCATACCGCCAATAATGATTCCTTTCAGGTTTTCGATACAGCCGTTGCGTCTCAGATTCATCATCATACGGTCAATATGATACAGGTATTCGTCTAAATCTTCGATAAATAAAATCTTGTCTTTGCAGTCAATTGCTGATGGCGATCCTAATAAACTGTATAAGATAGAAAGGTTTCCACCCACTAATTCGCCCGTTCCCTGACCAAAACGATTCATTTGATGCGGAGCAACCGAATAAGACAAAGGTTCACCAAACAAAGCCGATTTCATAGAACTAATCGCAGCCGGTGTCGCACGCGGAATAGTAACCGGCATCACACCATGAATCGATTTGTAACCCATTGTGTTTAAATGATTGTGCAAAACCGTAACATCACTAAAACCAATAACCCATTTAGGATGCTGCTTGAATTTTGTAAAATCAAGTAAATCTAACATTCTCACAGTTCCGTAACCGCCACGGACACACCAGATGGCTTTTATATTCGGATTATCCATTTGTTTTTGAAAATCGGCAGCACGCTGTTCGTCTGTTCCGGCCAATTGATGGTAATCCAAACCAATTGAACTTCCAATTACAGCTTCTAAACCCCAGCTTTTGAGTAAATCTATGGTAGGTTTTAAATTATCATCTATGTTTTTTCGGGCTGTTGCTAAAAGAGCTACAGTATCTCCTTTTTGTAAATAAGGTGGTGTTATCATGTTTTGTTGGGATTGACAGGTAAAGCATTGTAAAGCAAAAATAAGGAATACGAATTTGCAAAAAGCAAAAGGGCTGTTTATAAGAAGGAACCTGCTTGTATTCATTTTCTTTTTGGCTTTTGGAATTTATTTATAACAAAGATAAAGATTTAAAAAAATAAAATTAATTGAAATTTCTTACAAATGTAAAAATTCATTAATTTCAGCGATTAAAAAAATCATTTTATGCGAATCATTATCCTTAGAATTTGTTTTATTTTCTTGTTTTCGATTACAACTTTTGGTCAGGCCAAAAAATATAGCATTCACACAGTTGCTTTTTACAATTTCGAAAATCTTTTTGACACGATTGATGATATTTACACCAATGATAATGAATGGACACCAAACGGAACGCAAAACTGGACAACAGAAAAATACAATCAGAAACTCCAGAATCTTTCTAAAGTCATCTCAGAAATTGGTAAACCGGAAAATCCAAATGCACCTGTTTTGATTGGAGGTTCGGAAATTGAAAACAGAGGCGTTCTAGAAGATTTAGTCAAACAGCCCAAATTATTGTCTTTTGATTACGGAATCATCCATTTTGATTCGCCGGATAAACGCGGAATAGATGTGGCATTATTATATCAGAAGAAATATTTTAAACCCGTGACTTTTTCGAATATACCTTTATATATATTGAAAAATAAAAATGTACAAGAAGAGAAAAAAGAAGAAGCAACAGATGCGGAAACAACAATGGCAATTCAAAACAATCGTGTTTTTACCCGTGATCAGCTTTTGATAACCGGTTTTCTGGAAGGAGAAGAAATTAGTATTATTGTCAATCACTGGCCGTCGCGTTCCGGTGGAGAAAAACCCACAAGCGAATATCGCGAAGCAGCCGGAAAATTAAACCGTAAAATAATCGATTCGCTGCAACAGATCAATCCAAACGCAAAAGTGATTACGATGGGCGATTTAAATGACGGTCCTTATAATAAAAGTATAAAAGTGGCTTTGGGGGCAAAAGCCAAAAAAGCAGAAGTCCCGGAATTTGGCACTTACAATCCGTTTGAAGAAATGGCAAAACGCGGCATGGGAACGACAGCCTTTCGGGATTCATGGGACATTTTTGACCAAATCATCATTACAGAATCATTCATAAAACCTGATTTCTCATCATTCAAGTTCTGGAAAGCGGGAATTTTCAACAAACCCTTTCTTATACAAACTTCAGGAAAATACAAAGGTTATCCGTTGCGGCACAGTACAAATGAAGTAGGTTACAGCGATCATTTTCCGGTTTATATTTATCTCATAAAAGAAATGTAAACGTAGAGGCGCACTGCAGTGCGTCTGAAATTGCCCTAGATATTTAATGGGCATCTAAAAAGACCTGATCTCAATATAAAAGACGCACAGCAGTGCGTCTCTACAAATTTTCGTTACCTTAGCGTCTCAGAAACTTAGCAACTCAGAACCTTTAAAAAATGGCTATAGCAAAACCTTTCAACCTGACAAAATGGATAGACGAAAACCGTCATTTACTAAAACCTCCTGTTGGAAATAAAAATTTATACGTAGACTCCGGCGATTATATTGTCATGATTGTAGCGGGTCCAAATGCTCGAAAAGACTATCATTACAACGAAACTGAAGAACTTTTCTACCAGCTGGAAGGCAATATAAAAGTAGTAATCCAGGAAGATGGCGAACGCAAAGAAATGGTTTTGAATGCCGGCGATATGTACCTGAATCCTGCTAAAGTACCACATTCTCCCGTTCGTTCAGAGGGTTCTATTGGTTTGGTAATAGAAAGGAAACGTGCAGGATTAGGCTATACCGATGGTTTGCTTTGGCATTGCGACAACTGCAACCATAAATTATACGAAGTGTTTTTTGAACTGCACAATATCGAAAAAGATTTCCTGCCGCATTTTGAACATTTCTACAATTCAGAAGATTTAAGAACCTGCGATAATTGTGGAACTGTGATGGAATCTGATCCGAGATTTGTTAAATAAAAATAGTCTTATTTAATAAAAATGGGTAAAAACTTAAATAAGATTTTTTTAAATTAATAAAAACGTCAAAAAACTTAAATAGTAGTTTTTAAAATTAACTAAAACCGATAGATTTTAAAAAAGACTATCGGTTTTTTTAGGAGCTATTTCCCGCTATTCGTTTCAATCTTTTTTTCGATAAAGAATCTCAAAAAAGGATTTCCACTTCTTTCGGGGCTAAAACCAACATATCATAATTATTCATTTGACCAGTATGCAAATGACTGAGGAGGAGATAAATTATAATCTGCTTTTAAACATTTAGGATTTTCAAATCTATTTTTATTTTTAATTTGAATAGCGAAACCCTGTTCTCTATTTTCAAAATACTCATAAAAATACTCTTCAGTTATTCCTGAATATTCTTTTGTTTTATCCCAAAGGGTTTTTAAATCTAAATTAAATATTTCGGCTATTTCAAATTCACCAATTACTTTTTGAACAGGAGAAGAAGCATAAACCAAAACTGAAGTAACATTCTGGTTTTTGAAAATAGATTTTCTGAATTCAAATTTTTTTGTCCCATCAAATATTTTATTTGCAAATTGGGGCTTGATTGATAGTACTACTTTCATAATTATTTTAAATAAATTGTGCATCAAATGTAATATAAATTTACATTTGAGATTAAACAATAATAATTCTTTCTTCGGGTTCCTTAAATTTATAATTTTCCTCTAAAATTACATTTTCTACCAAAGGAACAAAAAATTCAAGGTAGTAAAGCTTAAAATGTAAAAACACTAATCCATTATCTTCATAATGAATATCCATAAAACAATGATAGTCATCCCAATATTTTTCTTTTAAATACCTATTGATTAAGTTATTATTTTCTTTTTGAATATAAAACGAAGGTAAATCTTTGATTCCAGTTAAAGCATATTTTCTAGCAGGATTAAATCTTTCTTCAAAAACTAATTTATTGTCATTGGCTCCGATAGTTTCAATCCCTATTTTTAAGAGAGTACGTAAAACCATATCGGTTTTTTTTTGTTTGTGCTGGAATAATTGTATGTTTTTTTTGTCCGGTTTCAAAAGAATTTTTAAGCACTTCATTGGGTTCATAAATTATTGTCCCTGATTTTCCTCCTGAAATTAAAGTCCCTTCCCAATACTTAAACCAAGGAGCTTTTTGTTGGAATTCCTAAAAGAGTTCTAAAATTTACAAATGGATAATCTGCCAATGCTTGTTGTTCAATAGAAGAGCCAAATATATTTTGACAATTATCACAAAATAATCCTTCAGGTAAAATTGCCCAATCACCACCTCCAAGGCTATCTGGAAGAATATGTTCTTTTGTGTTAAACTTTGTTTCATCAGTTATCAAACAAAAAATACATTTTTTCATTTTCTTAATATGCAAATTGTAAAAGTTTATCAAATTGTTCAACTGTTATTTTTGAAAATCCTCTTGGTACATTTTCATAGCTTGATATGATTCCATTATCAACTAACCATTCAAGGTTAGGTCTTTTCCTAAATGAGTATGTATATAGAAAATTAACAATAAAAGGTGTGTTTGCAGGATTATGATTCCAATGTTTAGATAATTCTTCGTTTGAAAAGACACTTCTTTTTCTGCATAACAAAAGAAACTCTTCTTCAGTTTCAATATTTAAAACAGATGATTCAACTATTCCTAATGTTGTAGCAACTCCTTTATATTTTCCACCTGTCATATAAAAAACTATAATATCACCAGATTTCAAATTTTTTTCATAAGAACGTGAAATATATACTTTACTCAAAGCATTTCTATGAGGGTAGTTTTCAATGAAATCTTTTGGAGACTGGTTATTCAATATTGAATCTGGAAATAATTCCGTATGATATTCCGGATAAATGGGAACAATAAAAATATTTTGTTGTCGGGAAAAAAAAGGGAATGTCAATTTTGGATTTTCAATATTAATTAGTTCTCTATTGAAAGTCCTAACATAAACTTGTTCATCACCATTGTGAGTTGATTTTATACCAAAATGATTAAACCCCCATGACTTTAATAAATCTATTAATCTTTCTTGTTCTTCTCTTTTATCAAAAATTGTAACATATATTTCATCAACTCTATATTGTAGAGCATTATCAAAAATTATTTTTAAAAATCTCTCGCCTATTTTATAACCGTTTGCAGTTACTTTAAATGTGCCAATTTTTAATCTCTTTTTAGGTTGAAAAACCGGAGAAATATTAGAATAATTCTCATTTTCATGTTCTCGTTTTATAAATAAAAAAGCGGTTAATTGATTATCACTATAACAGACATAACAAATATCATCTGCTTTTTTATTAAACCATTTGTCAAATTCAGCATAATCCTCCCTAAAGCTATCAAAGAACTGATCTCTTATATTCACTTTCGCAAAATCAACTTTTTCTACTGATAAAACTTTATAATCAACTAATTCCGGATTTTCAGATATTACTTTTTCTAAGAAACTTTGAATTTTAAAAACTTTATCTTCTATCCCAAGAAGCTTTGCTTTAGAGTGTATTTTTTTATCTTCAGAAATTAAAATATCGACTCTGCTTTCATAAACTTCATTAAGAATTTGAGTATCATTTATGTCGTTATCCTGATTGTCAATTTTTTTACTGACGTTTAATATTTCTTCTCCTAAAGGAGCTTGATGCTTAAGCAAGTTATAACTTTGGATTTTAATACTCATTGTATCAAGAGCATTTGGATCTTTATATCTTTCTAATTCTTCAACTGTTAAGGGATGAATATATTTTGAATATTTAAGATTATCAATCCATTTGAAAAGTTGTCCAATTTCAGGCTTATATATCTTACTTGCTTCTCTATGGATAATGATATTAGTATCGAGTAAAATTTTCATCATTAAATAATTTCTATTAATCGATTATAATTTCCGTTTTTTATTTCGATATAAGGAACTGAATACTTATTTGAAAGATACTTTGCATATTCGATTTCCATTAGTTGCAATTGATTTAAAACTCCTACATCGTAAATTTTATAGTCTCTCGATTGTAATCTTTCGGCAACTTTTTCAGCATCATCAATAACAATTGCTATAATTTTTGGATTAATTTGATCAAAAGTATCTTCATCGACTCTTTTTGAAACTCCATTTGAATCTAATAGGCAGAAATGTCCATCCAAAAGATATGTTTCGTCTTTTTTTATTAGATTTTTCAAGCCTTCTACTAATCGGTTTTGTGATGAGGTAATATCTTTTACAAGTTTATTATTGCTATCGCTAATTTCTTCCCATTTTAAAACTTGACTTGCAGTTATATGTATTAATCTAGTCTTAGATGCTATTTCTTTACAAATAGTTCCTTTTCCTACACCATGAATCCCACCGATAAAATATATGTTTTCAAATACCTCCATGAAATGAATTTTTCGACTAATATATTAAAAAGAATGAAATGGCTTACAAATTATTTCACACATCCAATAATTCCTTTCAAAAACCCATTAAAATCAAAAGCTGGATCTTCCGTCAATCCCATCCTTACAATCACCATATCTTTTGATGGAATAATCGCTACCATTTGTCCCTGATAACCGTTGCAGTAAAACATGTCGCGAGGTGCGTCCGGGAATTTTCCACCGGCATTGAGCCAAAATTGTGCACCATATTTTCCTTCAGAAGTATTAGTTGGTGTTGAGGTGTATTTTACCCAGCTTTCATCGAGAATCTGTTCGCCGTTCCAATTGCCTTTATTCAGATATAATAATCCAAATTTAGACCAGTCACGTGCCGTTGCCCATGCGTATGAAGAACCTACAAAAGTGCCGCTCATATCCTGCTCGACAATCATTGAACTCATTCCGATTTTATCAATAACGGCGTTGTACCAAAAATCAAGATATTCTTGTTGGGTTTTGAATTGTCTTTTTAAGATAAGCGACAATAAATTGGTTGTTCCTGAAGAGTAATTCCAATGTGTGTTGGGTTTAAACTGAGCCTGTTTGTCCAGTTGTACTTTGCCCATATCTTCGGCCTGAAATAGCATTTTCGTAGCATCGCAAATGGTGCTGTAATTCTCTTCCCATTCTAAACCTGAATTCATATGCAGCAGATCGTTGATGGTGATGTTTTTACGCTCGTCATTCTGCCATTCTGCTACCGGAGCCGGTTTGTAGATATCAATTTTTCCTTGTTTGGCAAGCACTCCAAAAGCCGAACTAGTTATGCTTTTGGTCATGGACCAGCCCAGAATCCGGCTGTCTTTCGTAAATCCGGTATCATATTTTTCGGCAATGAGTTTGTTTTTATATAAAACTACTACGGCGCGTGTTCTTTTCAATTTTCCACCCGATTTGTCAAAAGCATTGTCAATTGTTTTTTGTAATTGGGTATAATCAATATTCGAAAAAATAGTGTCTTTCGGATCAACATTTCCATAAGGGAAAGGCAAAGTTTTGGCTTTTAATCTTCTGGGAAGCAAATACGGTTTCGAAACATCAAAATCATCATTTATCAGAGTAGCTCCCAAGCCTTCACGGTAAATGGCTTTTCGTTCTTTTAATCCGTAAACATTCGAAGTGGCAAATTTTCCTGCCTCATTAATAGTATTTGTTGCCAGATCAATTAGTTTAATATCATTGTCGGTTTTCTCGATTAATTCTTTTGAACGGTTATCCAAAAAATGGCCTGAAGCAATACTTTTGGCTGAAAAGCCTGAAATCAGATCCAGTTTTGGGTAAGTGGTAAAACCAAAATAAAGAATTATCAAAAGAAGAAGAATGCCAAGTAATTTGAGAATTTTTTTCATATTTCGATACAGCTGTTTTTTATGCAAGATAAATAATTTAAGGTCACGATTTTAAGTCGTTTAGTTTGAATCATAAACTTCTAAATAAACACATAGACAACATAGTTTTAAGTGAAAAAAAGAATATAAAAGAGAAACTTATTTCTCAACACATAGCTATGTTTTTTTGGAATAAGTGAAACGCCTTTTTACACTTACAAAATCTATGTTTCTATGTGTTAAAAAATAATGGATTAAGTTATTAAAATATGGAATGATAGCACTATAAAAGGAAATTATAGAATTGGCGGATAAAACAATTTAGTTTTAGTACTTTTGTACTTAGAATTTTTCTAAATAAATTATGCTGGATATTCAAAAAATAAGAGCTGACTTTCCGATACTTTCTGAAAAAGTAAACGGAAAACCATTAATATATTTCGACAATGGGGCAACCTCGCAAAAACCACAGGTGGTGATTGATGCCGAAGCGAAATACTATCAGGAAATAAATGCCAATATTCACCGTGGAGTTCATACATTAAGTCAATTAGCGACTGATGCCTATGAGATTTCACGTGTAAAATTGCAACATCATATTAATGCCAAATTTTCTCACGAGGTTTTATTTACTTCGGGAACAACACACGGAATCAATTTAGTAGCCAATGGTTTCGCTTCTATTTTAAAACCGGGTGACGAAATTTTGGTTTCTTCTTTGGAACACCATAGTAATATTGTTCCGTGGCAAATGTTGTGTGAAAAAACAGGAGCTGTCTTAAAAGTGATTCCGATAAATGAAGAAGGCGAACTGATTATCAGTGAATACGAATCTTTATTATCTGAAAAAACTAAAATCGTTACGGTAAATCATATTTCGAATGCATTGGGCGTAATCAATCCTGTAAAGGAAATGATTTCCAAAGCTCATGCCGTTGGAGCTGCTGTTTTAATTGACGGAGCGCAGGCTGTTCCACATTTAAAACCGGATGTTCAGGATTTGGATTGTGATTTTTACGCTTTTTCAGGACATAAAATGTGCGGACCAACCGGAACCGGAATTTTATACGGTAAAGAAGAATGGCTAAACAAACTTCCTCCGTATCAGGGAGGCGGCGAGATGATTAAAGAAGTTACTTTCGAAAAAACAACATATGCCGACCTGCCTCATAAATTTGAAGCCGGAACCCCAAATATCGCGGGCGGAATAGTTTTAGGAACCGCAGTTGATTATCTGAATGAAGTTGGTTTTGGAAATATCCAGCTGCAGGAAAAAAAATTACTGGAACACGCTACAAAGAGACTACTTGAAATTGAAGGTTTGAGAATTTACGGAAACGGAAAAAATAAAGCTTCTGTAGTTTCGTTTAATATAGATGGGATTCATCCGTATGATATTGGTTCGATAATTGATAAATTAGGAATTGCAGTTCGTACCGGACATCACTGCGCGCAGCCGATCATGAATTTCTTCTGTATTCCGGGAACCATCCGTGCTTCGTTCTCTTTTTATAATACGAAAGAAGAAATTGATGTAATGGTAGAAGCGGTTAAAAAAGCAAAAACAATGCTAAGCTAAAAAACTTTTTATGAGAACTGTATCTTTTTTATTGCTGACTATTTTTATGATGACAGGCTGTTCAAGCCAGAAAAAAACAGATATGACATCGACAGTGATTGAATATTCGGCTATGTCGCGAGGTTATTATAAAAAGATAGTGGTACAAAATCAAACGGTTTCAGTGATCAATAAAAGAGATGCGCAACCTGTAGAAAGCAAAATTGAAAAGGCAGATTGGGATAAAATCACAGCCGAATTCGAAAAGATAAATTTAGAAAGTATTCCCACTTTAAAAGCGCCAACCGAAAAACGTTTTTATGATGGTGCAGCGATTGGGAATCTAAAAATAACCCAAAATCAGAAAACTTACGAAACACCGGGTTTTGACAATGGTTTTCCTCCAAAGGAAATTGAAAAACTGGTCAATTTGCTGACTGATTTTGCTAAAGAATAATTATGACAATCAAAGAAATACAAGACGAAATAATAGACGAATTTTCGATGTTTGATGACTGGATGCAGCGTTATGAATACATCATCGAATTAGGAAAAAGTCTTCCTTTAATTAAAGAAGAATACAAAACCGACGATAATTTAATCAAAGGTTGTCAGTCGAAAGTATGGCTTCAGGGAGAACAAAAAGATGATAAAATTGTGTTCACTGCAGACAGTGATGCGATTTTGACCAAAGGAATTATCGCGATTCTGATTCGTGCTTTCTCAAATCAAAAAGCATCTGACATTATAAATGCGGATACAGAATTTATAGACGAAATCGGATTAAAAGAACATTTATCTGCAACCCGAGCCAACGGACTGGTTTCGATGATAAAAAACATCAAAATGTACGCTTTGGCTTTTGATTCGAAAAATAAAAATTAAATTTTTTCTGCCACGAATTTCACGAACCCACCCGAATTTTTTAAATATCAAAGTAATAAATTAGGGAAATTTGTGAAATTCGTGGCAACAAAACAATAAAAAATAAAATGGAACAAGAAATAGACACAAACGAATTAGGAGAATCAATTGTAAAAGTTTTAAAAACGATTTACGATCCTGAAATCCCTGTAGATATTTACGAATTAGGATTGATTTACGACGTAATGGTAAATACGGATTACGAAGTAAAAATCCTGATGACTTTAACATCTCCAAATTGTCCGGTAGCAGAAAGTCTGCCACGCGAAGTAGAGGAAAAAGTAAAAACAATCGAACATATAAAAGATGTTGAAGTAGAAATTACTTTTGACCCGCCTTGGAGTAAAGATTTAATGAGCGAAGAAGCAAAATTAGAATTAGGAATGCTTTAATTATTTTGTTTCAGGTTTCAGGTTTCAGGTTATGACAACTTGAAACCTGAAATAAACTTTTCATATGGAAGAAATTATCAATAAAGTTGCCAATAGTGCCTTAGAAGTTTTTGATTTAGAGGATTATTACCCAAAAGGAATGCGTGTTCAGATTGACATTTCGCAATGGCTTTTGGAAGGTTTTTTATTGAAAGAAAAAGACTTTAGGGAACATCTTAAAAATCACGACTGGACACAATATCAGGATCAGTATGTGGCGGTACATTGTAGTACCGATGCTATTATTCCGGCATGGGCATTGATATTGGTTTCAGTTCATTTGGCTCCTTATGCCAAAAAAACAGTTAACGGAACAATCGAAGATTTAGATGCCAGTTTATACGAGGAAATTTTAAGTAAAATTGATTATTCTGTTTACCAAAGTAAACCGGTAATCGTAAAAGGCTGTTCTAAAAAACCTGTTCCTATGCGTGCTTATATTTTGGCAACTACCTATTTACAGCCTTTTGCGAGAAGTATTATGTACGGAGAGGCATGTTCTGCGGTACCACTTTACAAAGAATCTAAGAAATAACTTTCTTTATAACCCAATAAACTCTCGGGCTTTAGCGTTTTTAATATTATATTTGTTACTACACTAAACTAAACAACCCATGAGAAAGATAGCTTTATTACTATTCGTTTTAGCGAACTTTACATTTGTTCAGGCTCAAAATACCGAAAAAGAATTAATTCAGAATACCGAAAAAGCGGTAACTAAGATAAATGATACAATTGAAGGCGAAGGCTGGAAAACAAAAGGAAATCTTTCTTTATTACTAAATCAGTCCAGTTTTAATAACTGGCTTGCCGGAGGTGAAGACAGTTTTTCAGGAACTTTAGGAATCAACTACGATTTCAATTACAAAAAGGATGATCTTACCTGGGATAATAAAATTTTGGCTTCATACGGAATCTTACAAACTAAAAACACCGATTTCGGAAAAAAGACAGATGACCGTTTAGAGTTTAATTCGATTGTTGGAAAAAGAGCTTTTGGTGAATGGTATTACTCTTATTTTTTAAATTTCAGAACTCAATTTACAACAGGCTACATCTACGATAAAGATGAAAACGGAAAAGAAATCAGAACAGAAAACACCAAATTTATGTCTCCGGGTTATCTGACAACCGGTCCCGGAATTTACTGGTCAAAAGATGAAAATCTAAAAATAAACTTTGCACCTTTAACTTCAAAATTCACTTTTGTAGACAGTGCCTATACGTCAGGAGCTGGTTATGTAAACGGCGAATATTTTGGTGTAGAAGCCAATAAAAGCATGCGGTACGAATTAGGTTTTTATGCTGCTGTGTATTACAAACTTGCCCTTATGACCAACGTAACCGCAGAAAATTCGCTGAATTTATATTCTAATTATCTCGAAGACCCGCAAAATGTAGACATCAACTACTCTTTGAATATTATCATGAAAGTCAATAAATTCCTTTCTGCAAACCTTTCATTTCAGGCTATCTATGACGACAATGCTTTTAGAGGATTTCAGACCAGGGAAGTTTTTGGTTTAGGAGTTAATTTCGGATTCTAATTTTAATAATCAGAAGCAGTCCAATAGGCTTCTATTTTAAATATTGTTTCTATATAATTTATATTATACTCGCTAAAGAAGTGACGATAAGTATATCTTTCCAATAATGGCTAATTTCAAAAAATCGGGTTCTTATAAATATTTAAAAAATGCATTATAAAAAACGGCTGCTGAAATTTTTCAGCAGCCGTTTTTTATAATGAAGGATTATGTCTTGTTCTAATTTGCGATTTATTGAATTTTTCAATTAATTTTTTTGAACTTGCAATAATATCTTTTCCATCTCCTTTATCATAATCATTAGCAATTAAACCTTCCCCTTCTAGTATAGCTTTTTCAGGCTGGTCTAAATACAAATAAATTTTCCCAAGATTATAATATGCTGAATATCTAATTTTTTTGTTCCCTTTGCTGTCTTCTTTGTATTTGGTTTTTAAAGACTCAAAATATTCAATCAAAGGTTTTAAATCCTCAGTTAATTTATCAATTGACTGGTCTGCTTTCATGGTAGCAAACTGAACTTTTACAGCTTCAATAGCTTCTTTTTGAATAGTTCCCTCTTCATCTTTCGAATCTAAAATCCATAATTGTTCCTGACGGCTAATTGGTGTAAATCCATAATTGTAGTTTAATTCTGAATTTGCATTTCTGATAGCATAATCAATAAATTCCCTTAAGCTTTTATTAAAATTAACACGTCTGTTTTTAATATTTTCTTTTTCTAAATAAGACCTATTAATATTCTCAGCAGATTTTATAGTTACGGTATTAGACAGGTTGTAATTTTTTTTACTTTCACCTGTAGCCTCTGCCGGTACTTCCTGGTTAGTACTCTTCAAAAATCTGTTTGCAGGCTTAGCTGCTTCCTGTACAGGAGCTGTGGCTGCTTTTGTAATATTTGGGGCAATAACATTAGCATAAGCCTTTCCTTTGTAGGTTGTAACAAGAGTGTACATTGGATAAGATCGAATTACTTTTCCATCTTTATCTTTTTCTTCTACTGTTCTTGTTTCCACTTTAGTTCCTTCTTCATAAAAATCAGCCAAATTAAGGTTAACAATTACTGAGGCACCTTCGGTTACTTTTTTCCATCCATAAATATTGAGCTGATCATTAAGAACTCTTGCTCCGTCAAATTCATTTGATATTGGTCCATCTGTTATGACATTTGTCGAAAACGTTCTCTGCTCAAACGGAACAATAGTAGCGGGAATATCCTGATAATTTACATTAAAATAAAATCGGTCTAAATCTACTTTTTGAGCAAAAGAAAAAAGAGAGTAAAAAGAAAAACATAATAGGGTAATTTTTTTCATAAATTTAAACGGCTGGTTAATTACTGTTTTATTAAAAATTTGTTGACAAAAATAGGGTATATTGTTTGTTAAATATTATTTTTATCCGATAAACCTTAAAATATTTAAATAATGATTAAAATCAAAGCAGTGGCTATGTTTCTTCTTTTTTCTGTAGCCATAAATGCACAAAAAGCAGATACCAAAACAAAGAGTTTTATAATTCCGGTTCCAAAATCTGATTTTTTTAATTCAATAAAAAAATACTCAATTATTGTACAAGGTTCTGAAAGATGGTCATATACATCAGAACGTGTAAAAGATGCCACTTACGAAAAAGATATAACGCTGGACAAGTACAAAAACGATACGCATATTGACAATGCTAATCCTGACTTAAAAGTTTTGGTTGGTTATTCCCCTACTAAATCACGATCTGTTAATGCAATGGGGCAAACAATTATAGAGGGTGATTTTAGTTTCTTGTTTTTAACCAAAGACAATGAGATCATTTATCAAACTTCTATTAATAAGGCCTGTACTCTCGAAAAAAGTCCTAATAAAACGAATGAATCTGATTTAGCAAATACTTTGTGCGGACAAGCTTATGAATTAATGGATAACTTATTAATTACTGCCAATGAATCAAAAACTACTTTTAATTACGGAAATTTTGAAAAATGTGAAGAGTTTCCGGAATTAGTTACTTTTAATACCAAAACTGATGAAATGCTGAGTAAATTAGAATCACTTTCTTTTGAAGATGCTTATTTGGATGAAATGCAAAGTTTTTACAAAAGTTACATCGGAAAACAATTCGGAAAAATGAAAGATAAGGACCTTAACAAGGTAATCTATCTTAACCTGAGCCTTATTGAAATTTTCAAAGTAAATTTTGCAAAAGCAAATGAATACCTGGCTGAAGCAAAACAAGGTGCGGGATTATTAAGTTTATGGCCAGACAATGCTAAAAAAACGATTGCTAAATTTGAATTAGTGAATCAGCCGGGAGTTTTCACAAATAAAATAAGCAATTTTAACTCAGAGTCGGTTTACTATATCGCGACAAGCGGAACTGCTTATTATAAAAAGAAAATATTCGTAGGCGACTTTTACGTTCCAAGATTTAAACCATCATCAAATAGTTCAGGAGGCATGATGAGTCTGGACTCCTATACTCCAAATTTCATCATCTACGAAAACGGCAAAAAAACGAATGATTATCCTAATGGAGACCAGTTTAGTGTTAAAACAAAAGAAGGAAAAGAACTTTCATTTAAAAAATATAAAGGTGAAATCATAATGGTAGAGAAAAATGCCGATGGAACTTTTAAACCTTATGAAAGCCTTTCATCAGAAATCTACACATCTCCTGATGGGGAAAAATTGGAACTAAAAAAAGCATAATTTCGTTTAAACATCACAGAATTTATAAAAAAATCGGTTTTTGAAATTTTCAAAAACCGATTTTTTTTTCTTATAAAAAGAAAGATTCCCAACTACTCTTAGTGTGAAAACCAAGATTGTTGAGAATCATTTTCTACTTTTCCAAAAATAAAAACGTCAGCTAAAAAAGATAATTTGATATTAGTCTATAAAACCAAATTTATCTTCAAAAATTTTTCCAATCACCGGAATTGGTTTTTTCTGTTCGTTGGCAGCGTTGATGATACCGAAAATCCATAAGATAAAAATGGCATATCCAATGTAGCTTAAGAAATACAATGAAGTCACAGTTGCAATAACCACAGAAAGAATAATGTTTACGGCGAGAGAAACTAAAAAGATTCCGAAACCTTGTTTCAGATGGTAGGTTACCAAATCGCTTTTTGGGTTTAAATCTTTGTTTTTTACAAACGCTACAATCCACCCAATAATAGTGATGTAGCTTAAGATAGATAGGGTTTTTCTGTTCATCGTTATAGTTATTTACTGCATCAAAAATAACTGCAACTGCTGCAAGTCAAAACCCGCACTTTGTCTTCTGCTGTTTCCGGTTGGTATTTAGTTTCTTTAAACAGATATTGCGTATTAAATTTCATCTTTCATCAGTTTAAAAAACTGCTCTTTTTTTGCCCTTGAAATAGGTATAAAAGATTTATCATTCATCTGGACCATTCCTTCACGGGAGTAACTTACAATGCAATTCACATTTATCAGATGCGATTGATGTATCCTGAAAAATGCGGGTGGTTCCAGCAGATCTTCATAATTTTTGAGTGGTTTGGAAACGATAATTTTTCTGCCGTCAGTAAGAAAAAAAGTCGTGTAGGATCCAGAAGTTTCACATCTTATGATTTGCTCGAGCTTTACCACATACATCGCTTCCTGCGTTGGCAGGATAATCCGGTCTGGTGTTTTAGAAAGATTGGTTTGTAATTCAGTAAGCTGTTGTTTTTCTAAAACCCTTTCCTGTAAAAGAGCAATCCTATTTATAGCGGTTTTCAGTTCTTCCGGATCTATGGGCTTCAAAAGATAATCAATGGCACTGTATTTAAAAGCATTGATGGCATGCTGTTCGTATGCAGTTGTAAAAATCAGGTGAAAGGAATTAAAAGAAATTTGCTGCAGCACATCAAAACCGGTTCCGTCTTTCAGCATGATATCCATAAAAACCAGATCCGGTTTTAAACGGTCAATGAGTTTTACAGCTTCTTCAACGCTTTCGGCGTAAGCCACAACCTGAATTTCATCAGGGGCTGTCATTTCGAGCATTATCGATAAAGCCTCTCTGAGTCGCTGTTCATCTTCAATAATAATAGTTTTGTACATTTTATTATAGTATTGGAATATTTAAAATTACGATACAGCCAGGTCCTTCATCTGCATTGCGTTCCCGAACCTCAAATCCTGCATACGGATTTTCTTTCTGCATTTTGCTTAATCTCTCATCTGTAATTTTGGTAGACAAAGATTCGTGATTGTCTTTTAGTTTCAGTTTTCGGGAAGCCGCTAAACCGATTCCGTTATCTTTAATGGTACAGATCAGGTTTTTTTCATCTGTATGTTGTGTAAAATGAATGGTAATCAAACCTTTAATCTCTTTTACCTGCGGTTTCAGTCCATGTTCAACGGCATTTTCTATAAAAGGCTGGATCAATAATGGTGGTATAAGAACATCGGTTTCAACCGTTTCATCACATTCAATGAGATATTCAAAACCATTATTAATACGCAATTGCTGCAGTTCGATATAATTTTTTAGAGTATTGATTTCTTCGTCCAGCGCAATGGTTTCTTTGCGTGATTGTTCTAAAACCTGACGCGTTAGTTTCGCAAATTTATTCAGATAAGAAACGGCTGGAAGCGTATCTTTTTGCAGAATCATGCTCTGGATATTCCCCAAAGCATTAAAAATAAAATGCGGGTCCATTTGAGAACGCAGCAATCTTCTTTCCATAGCAAGACGTGCAGAGAGATTTTCTATCGTTTCCTTTTCCATCAACTGTACTTTAAGTTCAGTATTGGCCTGTTCTTGTTTCAGGAAATCTTCACGCTTTTGGTAATAACGCTGACGATAATAATAGGAACGAAACATAAATACTAATCCAATCAGTAAAACACCGGCAATTCCGTAACCCAATAATTTGTTTTTTTGTACGAGCTCGTTTTCGAGTTCCAGTTGTTTGATGCGCTCTATTTTTTTTGAAGATTCATAACGTACATCAGCATTTTGCAATACTTTTTGAGCAGATTCATCATATTTTAACTCATTGTATTTAACATATTCTGCATCATAATTGTAGTAAGCCTCAAAATCTTTTCGCTTCGCCGCAACATCTTTGAGGGAATTGTAAAAAGCAGCTAAAAGATAATTATCTGTATAAGGAAGGCTTTTTTGGTATTTTATTCCTTCAATAAATAACAATTCAGCTTTGGCATAATCACCTTTTTCTGTAAAATAAAACCCCTTAAGCCCTATGGCACTTCGGTAAATGATTCTGATATTGTATTGTTTCGCAATAGCAGTTGCTTTTTCCAGGTTTTTCAAAAATGCTTTTTCATCAATAGGTTTTGGCCCTTTCGAATAAAGGTCGGCCAGATTGATATACGCAATTCCCATATTGCTTTTACTTACTATTGAGCTGGCATGTTTTTCAGCAAAATCAACCGTTTCCTTAAAAAAAGTTATTGCTTTCTGCCATTCGGCACTGTCTGAAGTTTCAAGATTATCAGTTAAGTAGCTTCCAAAAGCAAGGCGGGCGTGCAGTATACTTTCAGCATCACCGGCTTTAGCAGCATGATATAAAGCTTCCCTGGCATATTTTTCGACTTTAGCTGGTGACGCCGGATAAAAAAGATAGGATATATCGGCAGCAATTTTAGAACACTGATCATAAGCCTGTGCTTTTGCAAAAAGCTTATAGGAAGCCAAAAGATATTTTAATGCTTGCGGTTTCTCATCAATATAGGATTTTAATGATCCCATAGCGAGGAATGCATATGCTTTCGGCCTTATTTTATTGGTTTTGCCTGATAAATAATAGGCACTGTCGGCATAATGCGAAAATTGTTTTAAATGCAATAACCGTTTTTGGGTTAAAGCTAAATACGAATAGCTAATAATCTTGTCATCAATACTGTTTTTCCTTTTTGCCTGATCTAATGCCAGCTGCTGCATTTTTTTGCAGGAAGCAGTATCCAGGAAACGTTTAGAATATCCATAAGCAGCCAGATTTTCTGTAGCAGAAGCTTTTTGCGCATGGACTGAAATTCCAAAAAAAACAAATAACAACAGGAAAAAAATGCATTTTAAATAGTCGTTTTTTAAAGGCAAAATTATTGAATTAAAGTGCATAGATATCGATATTACTGAAGCAAAGTACAAATTGTCTGATTACCGACCAAACATTTTCAGACTGAAAAATTAATTTGTAAACAGGGTCCTAAATCAACTCTAAAGCTTGGTTTTACTTATACACTGTAACTCTGACCAAATAAAAATCTAACCCAGCCATATACCAATTCCGAATTGTTCTAAGGCTTAGTAAATAGTAATCTTGCTATAAATATTTTTTAAATAAATCTAAATTATGAATAAGAAAAAACTTGCATTAATACTGGTGGTATTTTGTTTTTTGACCACATTGAGTTACGGACAACAGGAAGAAAAACGTGTTAAAATAGAAATTACGGTAAAGGACGGAAATAAAACTATTGTAGCGCCGGTTCGTTCTGCTACGTTTTCTTTTACAACTTCAACAAATAACGTCACAGCAACTGACGGTACTGAAAAAAAGGAGCAGACCAAGAATTATTATTTCTCGATAGATTTTGAAAAGCAGAATATTGCTTTATTAAAAGCTTTTATGACCAATAAAAACGGGCTTGATGGGTACATCACAATGGTAGATTCTTACGGTAAAATGCCTTCCAGAAAATTAGAATTTACAAAAGCGAACATAGATTCTTTAAGTGATCAATTAACTGCGGATTATACCAGCTCGTATATGTCCATAATATGTGCTACACTAATTATTGACGGGGTAAAAGTTGAATAATTATGGAAGCATTACAAAAATTCACAAAAAACGGAAACCAGTATGTCATGAAAAGACAATACGGTTTTGGTCTTATTGTAGTTTTCGGAATGGCAGCATTTGCTTTTGCAGGCGTATTGATCAGTAACACAGCGATGATCTGGATTTTTGGAATTTTGACTGTTTTATGCCTGATTTCGGTTTTTATAAATCACGTCGTAATTGACATGGGTCAAAGAGAAATCCTCATCAAAAATGCCCTGATTATTCCGCCTGTTCGGATTCCGCTGAGTGATTTTATCAATTTTGAAGTTGTACGGACCACTCAGTATTTCATCACTATAAATGTTTCTTTGAATTTGTATTATATGAAAAACGGAAAAGAACAATGCAGCGGTATCGCACAGGGATTTACAGCCAGATCGATGCAAAATTTACTTAACGAAATTCATGAAATTATAAATACAGATGAACATTCAGGAAAAATATAATATTGAAGAAACACTCCATACTTTTTCTTTATGTCCCAAAAAACCATCGCTTTCCTTGTCGTGGTGGTTTTTAGCAGGAATTATTGTGGGAATTGTTATTTTATTTCTTTTTGATCATCGTCTTGATGAAGCTATGCGATGGGCAATTTACATCTTAATGGGTTATTTTGTCCTGCACAGTGTGTATGATATACAAATAGGGAGTAAAATACGGTATACTTTTGATGCCAAAGAAAATGCGGTTTTTAAGAGCAGTCCGTTACGGGCTAAAAGAAAAATCATGAAACTGGAAGAGATCGTAATTTTTGTACACTCCGAAATGGGAAGCTGGTATTACGCATTAGGTGCACAAAAAAGTCAGTTTATAAAAAGTTATATCATAAGCGAAAGTTTTAGTTCAGGTAAAAAAAGCGAAATAAAACAGCATGCTTATGAAAATTTTGTTTTGATGAAAATAGATAAATTGCAGGCTTCAGTCATAAAAAAGCAGGATGCTTAAAAACTATAATAACATGAAACTTAAAATTATTTTTGCTCTTTTTTTGTCGGCTATTATTTCGTCCTGTAATTTGTTAAATGATAGCCCGGATCAGATATTTCAAGTCATTGGCCTCAATGCGAATAAAATTCCCAGAAGTTTTGAACAGGTTTTCAAAGAACTGCGCCAGCATAAGGCAAACGGAAACCTGCAGGTTCCGACAGCGGATAATAAATCAATGCGTCCTGGCACATGTGTGGAGTCTATAAAATATTGGTATGGCAATACATTTAAAGAAGATATCAAAAAAATCAAAAAGCTAAAGGTGGAGGAAGAGGCCAAACCTATCGTAAAAGCTGCTTTAGATTTGTTTGAATATGCCGATGAAATACAAAAAACAGATTTTGTAATAATCGCTAAAATGATTGACGAGGGAAAAAGTGACAAAGAGATAGATACTGCCAGCAGAAAACTAGACGATACCAAAGGTATTTTGCTCGATAAAAAATATGAAAGCGTCATGAAGCTTTTGTTGCCTTACGCTGATAAAAACGGTGTTGAATATAAGACGTTTTAGTATTAATAAAAAATCCCTTTTGAAAGCCAAAGGGATTTTTTGTATTTAATTTTTTCAGAGATTTATTCCTCTTCCTTCTCAACTGCATCCTTATAATCCGGATACAGGAATTTATTATAAGGAAATCTGGTAATGTGAATCTGGCGGACCGCTTCATACACGATTTCTCTGAATTCTTCGAAGTTTTCTTTTTGAGTTGCAGATATAAATAAAGCTTTATCCTGACCTACATTACTCATCCAGGTTTGTTTCCATTCGTCAAGCGTGTAATGTCTTCTGGTTTTTTCAGTAATCAGATCATCTTCGTCAATGGTCAGATGTTTGTAGGCATCAATTTTATTAAAAACCATAATTGTTGGTTTGTCATTACTCTTGATTTCCAACAAGGTCTGATTTACAGATTCGATATGGTCTTCAAAATCCGGGTGCGAAATATCTACGACATGTAATAATAAATCGGCTTCGCGAACTTCATCAAGCGTACTTTTAAAAGAATCTACCAGTTGAGTTGGCAGTTTTCGAATAAAACCTACAGTGTCCGAAAGCAAAAAAGGAAGGTTTTTAATCACCACTTTTCGTACTGTAGTGTCTAGAGTTGCGAATAGTTTATTTTCGACAAAAACATCACTTTTTCCAATCGCATTCATCAAAGTTGATTTTCCCACATTCGTATAACCAACTAAGGCAACCCGTACCATAGCGCCGCGATTGCTGCGCTGAATACTCATTTGTTTATCAATGGTTTTGATTTTATCTTTCAGCAATGAAATACGGTCACGAACGATACGCCTGTCGGTTTCAATCTCTGTTTCTCCAGGACCACGCATACCAATACCTCCTTTTTGACGCTCAAGGTGTGTCCACAAACCTGAAAGTCTTGGCAATAAATATTGGCACTGCGCCAGTTCAACCTGAGTTCTTGCATAGGATGTTTCGGCTCTTTGCGCAAAAATATCCAGAATTAAATTCGTTCTGTCAAGGATTTTGCAGTCAATAATTCGTGAAATATTCTTTTGCTGTGAAGGAGTTAATTCATCATCAAAAATAACAGTCGATATGGCATTTTCTTTTACAAAAAGATTGATTTCATCTATTTTTCCCGTACCCACAAAAGTCTTAGGGTTTGGTCGTTCCATTTTTTGCGAAAAGCGTTTAATCACTTCTCCGCCGGCCGTAAAAGTTAAAAACTCCAGTTCGTCCAGATATTCTTGTAGTTTCTCTTCATTTTGATTTTGAGTCACAATACCAACAATGGCTGTTCTTTCAAAATTTATTATTTCTTTTTCTAACATAGCTTGGAATAAGCTGCAAATTTAATGATTTGTAAATAGAATACTTATAGAATTTAGTTTTTAAGTTCTATTTAAGAAATTGTTATAGTCTGTAAAAAATAAAAACCATTTAGAAATTTACTTTTCTAAATGGTTTTAAAGGATATCAGAGAATAGGGTTTTTATTCGTAAATAAAAGTTTTCTCCGTTTTTACAATTCCGTTTTCTTCAATTTGAGAGCACGATATCGGGAAATTCAGTTTGTTGTATTTGTACTTTCTGCTTACAGCGACCAACGCTGTTGAAGTAGGACTAAAGTTAACTTCATTATTATACGATATAGATTCGAAGCTAAATTCATTTTCATGATACGAAATCATGGGTACAATAATTTTGTAATTATCGCCAAATAAATTCTGGACGATTAACTGATCTACCGATTTTTTATCATCAAAAGTATAGGTTTTGGATATTTTGTCTCCTACCAAACCTTTGTGTTTTGATACATTGTCGTTCACATACACATATTCAATTTTACCGATAATGGCTTTGTTTCTGTCACGTGAGGTACGTCTGACGATAATACCGTTCTCAACAATATATTCAATATCTTCAAGCACATTCTGATGGTTGGTACTTTTCTTTGTTATGGCTTTAATCCTTGCTCCATCGTAATTAAAAGTAACCGTTTTGGTTATATAATCATTACCTTCATGATACTTATTTACAAATTTTGTAATGTTGTTGTCTGCGTCATAAGTATAATTGGTAACTTCTTTCCAGTCACTTCCTATCTTATCTTTTACAGTCATATCCAGTAATCCGTTTTTGTTATAAAAGAATTTCTGAATAACATCTGAGGTAGTGATGGTTTCGATTTTTCCATCTTTAAAAACAACCGTTTTGTTTACAATTTCACCGTCTTTAGAATTTTGATAATTTGTTTTTACGATGTTAATCTGTTTCAATCGAACCGGATTGTCCTGACTGTGCAGCAAACCGGTAGAAACCATTGCAAGAATGGCTAGCAGGTAAATTTTTTTCATAAGAAGTTTTAATTTGGGATGACCAAAATACAAAATTCTATTAAATTTTAACAATCAAACAACTGAAAAACACAATAATTAGATTTTTATTACCATTTTATTATTGTAAGTCATTGGATTATATTGTTTTCGAAACTTATTTTTCTCCAAACATTTTTACATCATCAACCATAAATGCTCCATTAAGAGTTTTATCTTTTCCTGATCCGGTATATTTAAATGCAATATTGACATTTCCTGAATAAGCAGATAGGTCAATTCCTCCTGAACTAATAAACTGGCGTGTTGGCGTAGAAAGTGATGCTATTTTGGCATTTAATTTTATCCAGGTGGCTTTATCTACTTCTGATCCGTCAAAATTAGTTGAGATATAAACTTCTAAACCATTCAAAGGCGAATCAACTTTTAAGTCATGTTGCGCACTTCTAAAAGAAAATACCGTATTTTTATAATTCGTCAAATTAATTTTCGGGGTTATAAGCCAGGCAACATTCTCTGCTGCTGTCGTGCTGGTGGTATTAAACTCGGCATATCCGTTTCCGGCAGTAACCATAGTTCTCCATAATTTTGAAGCTTTCTCTACAATATTGCTCCAGTCTGGTAATGCGAAATTGACATTATTTGTAACCGTTTGAAAATCTTCAGTAAAAAACGGAACATTACTTTTTCCATCCATGACGACATCTTTTTCAGAGCGGACCATTAACTGATAATCGGAACCATATTTGGTTAAAATTCCGCGCACTTTTCCGCTTCCCTCCGGAACTAAATGGGTCGAAAAATCGGCAAAACTGCTCGTCCTGAAAATAATCTGATTTCCGGATTTGTCTCTTAATCCCCAATTCGTAGATCCTCCAACATTATTAGCTTCTTCAAAATAATGACGGCCAATAGCCGCTTCCAAAAACTGGACATCTGATAATTCTATAAGTGTGTTGAGCTTACTGTCCTCCAAAGCTTCTTCAATAGAAATTGAATTCACTAATTCATCTTCATTCATTATCGTACATGATGCATGTAATACATTTTTATAATCATTTTGCGAAATTCTTCCAACAGATGCTGTTCCCGAACTGCCTTCATATAAACTTCCAATCCGCATTCCGCCGTAAAATAAATCGGTAAACTGATCTTTTAATTTTATATAGACTTTATTTCCAATACGGTAATCAATGTAAGTATTTGTCGCATCCACAGCAACACTAAAACCTACAGACGGTTTGGTTTCTGTTGCTAAAGTCTGAAGATACAGGATTTTGAAAAAATTTCCGTTTTCGTCGCTTGAAACTACATACGCTTCAATTACATCATCATAAACATATTTTGTAGCGGTAATTGTAGCGGTTTTAAGGACATCATGAACTGTTCTGTTCACCGTAAAATCAGGTTGTGTGCATTCTAATTTTGGAACAGCCACATCTTCACTGCAATTGCAAAAAAGCAATACAAATACTATCGAAATAAGGTTTTTATAGTTGTTTTTCATTTGGAAAAAGTTTTTTTAATTATAAACTGATTGTCAGGTTTACGAAATAAGTTCTCCCATAGCCATAAAAATATTTTGGCGCGAAAGAAGGCGTTCCGCTGGAGACATCCTGATTCAATTCTCTAAAATTTGAATTTCTTGCCTGTTCAAATCCGCCTGTTTTATACTTAAAATCAAGGACATTATTAATGCTGGCAAAAAGCCCTATTGTAGTCTTATAAATACGCCAGGATTTTCCGCCGGTCATATTTAAGAGCGATACCGGGTTTAATTTTTCCTGTTTAAGCAGCGTTTTGGTTCGTTCTTCTGAAGCTTCCGGAAAATTGAAACCACTTGCCGGATTGATATAAAATCGTGATGTTCTTGTAATTGGAGAAACATCGATGTAACGGTCTGTGATGTAATTAATATTAGCAGAAAACCACCAGAATTTAGGATCATGATATTCCATTCCCAATGAAAATGCCTGCTGTGGCATTCCGGATTGCTTGTAATTTTTGAGTAATGATTGGCCAAAATCAAAAGTTGTTTCCGCATCAGCAATGGCCGCATTTGCATCGTTGGTGATAGAAACATTTGGATTGCTGTTATAAATGTAACTTCCGTAAGCAGCTGAAAAGACAGTTTTAAGAGTAGACGAAACTGGATATTCCAGACTTAACTCAGCACCAATGTTTTTCTTGTCTAAGTTGGTTAATGTTTGACTTACAAAGGCATCCGTATTATCATAGCCGGCTCCATCGTCAAATATTCCTTCTGCATAAAAGAAGGATGTTTTTGTTGTATTTTTTATCAAGGCATAATAACCGGAAATACGCATTTTAAGTTTTGGTGAGTGGTAAACATAATTGATATCAGCACTGCTTAAGGTTTCATTTTCGATTCCGTTTACAATTGAATTGTTTAGCCTTGAATTAGAAAAAGTATTTCGGAGGGAAGGTGCTTTGGTTTGATACATTCCACTAAAAAACAACCATTGCTTTCCTGAAATTTTATAGTTAAGTCCGCCTTTGAATCCGAAATTTTCAAAATTTACTTTTTGGCTTTTGCCAAATGAACTTTCCGGATAAATACCATTTTGATACAAACCTTCTCTCTGGTATTTTGAAGTAGAAAATGAATTTCCCAGATAAAAGTCTACTTTTTTATACACAAATCTAAACTGCGTAAAAGCTTCTACTGTGGTAGCATAAAAATTAAAATTATAACCATAACGATCACCTGTTTTTACCTGGCGATCCGGGTTTTTTAAATCCGACTGCGACTGATCTCCTTTATAAAATGAATCAATATCGTCAAAGTAGGCACCGCCTAATAAATCCAGCAGATTCTGAAAATTGTGTGATTTTAGATTCTTAAAAAGTATTCCGCCGCTAAAAAATATATTTTCTGAAAGCTGCGCGTTGAGGTTTGAATTTAAAGCTAATGTTTTGTCATCGGTTCTGTCTTCATACAAAACATAATTACTTTTTGAAGGTTCGTATCCTGTAATGCTTCCTTCAGAATTGGTTATAGGTTTCTGATTCGCTCTGTACATTGAATCCCAGTTGATTTGCGAATTTTGTGAAAATAATGTTTTGCTTATTACTGCATTTTCATAATCAGGAGTAAATGCTCCTGAAAATTCTCCCTTGTCAGCCGAATAAAGGGAGGTAAAATAACTCGGCAATTTTCTGTAATAAGTGGGGTCAGGACTGTCTGCGTTTTGAAAATCAATATTGCTGTTACCCACTTTTCCAAATTGGTACATAATGGAAGATGTGAGGTTAGTATGGTCATTAATTTTAAAATAATGATTGAGCATGAGCAAAGGTTCTTCGACGTTTTTTACTCTTGCATTTCGTTTTTCGCCACTTTGATATCCCCAATACGAGTTGTATTGCTCCGATTTTAAATTAATAATTTCATCAGTATTTGGCGAATTTTTTCCACGTGCATTTGGTGTAAAAAAACCGGTAAAATTTAAAGAATGTTTCGGATTTAATTTTTTCTCAATACTTATAAAAAAAGAGTTCGCATTATAATTTGTTCCTTCAAAATAACCTTCGTCAGCCCAGCGTTTTCCAACCGAAAAAACATAAGCCCAGCCGGAAGATTGCATGCCCGAAGCATAAGTAATCATGGTTCTCCAGTTGTAATTGGTATTGGTTCCTGAAAAAGACATCCGGATTCCCTTTCTATAGGCTGATGCCTGGGTGAAGATTTGCTGTGTGCCTAAAATCCCTCCAAAAGTATAGTCAGAAGGAGCAGGGCCAATGGTAAATTCCTGATTTCTGAGAACATCATTTAATCCTCCCCAATTATTCCACTGGGGTCTTCCATCGTAAATTTTATTCATTTTAACGCCATTAAGCATCATCGTTGCGTTTTCGCTGTCTAATCCGCGGAGGCTAAATCTTGCTTGTCCCCAATTGAATGCTGCTGCCTGCAAAAAAGCATCTTTTGAAGATTGCAAAAGTCCGGAGGTAGTTTCTGATGAAGTGTTGTCTTCGTTCAGGTCGCTTTCTAAAAGTGAAATAATGGTGGTTTGAAGATTTTCGATTTGATCTTCTTCTAATAATAAGATGCCGAGATTTACTTTTTGACCAGCATTCGTATTTACTTTCAGAAGCAGATCCCTGTAACCCTGACTGTGTATTAAAAGCAGTTGCTCGCCGGGCAATGCAGTATGTAATTCGAAAGTTCCATCATTTTTGGTCAGCTGCATTAAAGCTGAATTTTGGATACTAACGACTACATTTTCTAAAGGATTCTGAGTTTTAGAATCCATAACACGCCCTGAAAAAATAGTTTCTTTTTGGGCTGAAGCAATTTTAAAAATAAAAAGGAGTATAAGAACGAGTAATTTTTTGTGCATGTAAACCGAATTAATTAAAAAAACCCTCTTCTTTTTTACAAGAAAAGGGTATAAATCTTTTTTGACTGAAACTTTTGAATTCAGAAAATTTCAGTCAAAAAAATCAAATTGAGTTTGGAAATGCAAATGTTTGAAAGTAGATAATTAGTGGTATTTCAATTTTCCAAACAAATAATAAGTTTATATTAGGTCTGAATTATATTACAAAGGTAAAACAAAAAATGTTTTTATTTCTTTTTTCCTATTAAAATATTTCAGAAATCGAAAATATTTTGTGTAAGCAGTAATTGATAATTTAGATTTACGCCGATACTTTTATTTTCGAAGCCATAAAAGCGATCAAAACGCCAAATATTCCGATAAAGGCAAAGGAAAACTGAAGTCCGAAGGTTTCTGCAATATATCCAATAACAGGAGGTCCCATAAGAAATCCAAGAAAGCTGACACTTGAAACAATAGTTAGGGCTTCTCCGGCAGAAACACTCTCATTTTTACCGGCAAGGCTATAAACGGTAGGAACTATAGTAGAAACGCCCAGACCAACAATCATAAAAGCAATTGTACTAGGAATAATATACGGAAAGAAAACAGCGGTAAAAAGACCAAGTGAAATCATACAGCCACTAATTTGCATGACCCGTTTCCGGCCAAATTTATTATTCATGGCATCTCCGATAAATCTCCCGCTGGCCATCATAATCATAAAGGAAGTGTATCCTAAAATTACCAAGGCACCCGGCGCTTTTACGATATCTTTAAAATAAATACCGCTCCAGTCAAACATGACACCTTCGCTTGCCATGCTGCAAAAGCCAATTATACCCAGCCATAATAAAGAACTATCGGGTCTGGTAAATAATTTTTTGCCTTCTTTTTTGGGTTTGATTTTTTCTTTTGCCTTAACTAAAAATTTAAAATTAAAAACAATCATTACTACTACAATAGCAGCAACAATTAAAAAATGCTGATACGGATTTAGGTGAAGAGACAGCATTCCTAAACCTACCAATGCACCTGTAAATCCTGCAAAACTCCACATGCCATGAAAAGAAGACATGATGTTTTTTTTGAAAAGTGTTTCGGTGTAAACTCCCTGAGTATTTACGGCAATGTTGGCTAAATTCCCGAATATGCCAAAAGTAAATAATCCCATCGAAAGCTGAAACGCACTTGCAGCCAGACCTAAATTGGTCAGACTGAAAACGTACATAATTAAAGAGAAAATCAAAATGCGGTGACTCCCAAATTTGGTTACCATTTTTCCCGAAAAAGGCATAACGATCAATTGCCCGACAGGAAGTGCAAAAAGCACAGAACCTAATTCGGCTTCACTTAAATGTAAAGCCGTTTTAATATCCGGAATTCTGCTTGCCCAGGTGGCAAAACTTAAACCCATTCCAAAATAAAGCATGCTAACGGCAAAACGAATTCTTTTTAAATAGGAAGCTTTTGCCTCACGATAGACTTTTTTAATTTTTCCTTTGGTCTGGAATAAAGCTAATGGATTGAAATCTATCACAGAAATGCATTTTAAATTTGAAGATACAAAGGTATAGAATTCCTATTTTAAAGATAAAGAACAGCGAATTGTTTATTAAATATACAACGTTATTGTTTATAAATTGTGAATTTAAACACTTAACGCTCCCCGAAAACCTCTTGCCGCATAATATGACTGGGCACTATTGTGATACACAAATACTGTATTGTAACGAAAATCAGCAAAAAGGGCGCCGCCAAGTTTTCTGATTTCAGCAGGGGTTTTGATCCAGCTTGACGTTTTTTCGTCAAATTTTCCAAGCTGCTGTAATGCCCTGTATTGTTCTTCATCGAATAGTTCAATACCCATTATAGCAGCCATGTCAATAACATTATTCTCAGGCTTATATTCTTTTCTGGATTCCTGGGCTTCGTTATCGTAACAAAGACTTCTCCGTCCTTTTGGACTTTCAGCCGAGCAGTCATAAAAAATATATTCGTTTGTTTTTTCATCGAAAGAAACCACATCCGGTTCACCTCCGGTTTTCTCCATTTCATTCAGAGACCATAATTTTTCAGGATTGGATTCCAGCTTTATTTGTACAGTATCCCAATCCAGATTTTGGTGACGGCTTTTGTTTTTTTCAAAACGGTTTTTTAGGGTTTTAAGCAGCTGTTCACGCTCTTCAGGTAACAATTCTTTTTTGTTTTTCATGCCTGGATGTTTGAATTACAAATCAATAACTTTTCTCTGCAGGTTGCTCGCAATTGCGGCTTCAATAACCTGCATTACTTTTACGCCATCCTGAGCCGTAACAGGTTCTGGTTTATTATTAGTAATGGCATCATAAACACCATCAAAATATTCAAAATAATTACCCTGAAGTGTTTTGATTTTTTCGCGGATTGGTTTTCCGTCAATTTCGGTATGCAGGATTCCTTCAAAATCGTCTAATTCTGTTCCCCAGGATTCCCGGTTTGGTTTTTTTCCTATTTTAAGTTCGTCTTCCTGCACATCACCGCGCTGTTTTAAGAAAGAACCTTTTTTTCCATGAATAGTGTAGGAAGGATGGGCTTCTCTCACAAAATAGCCAGCTTTTAACCGCACCCTGAAATCTTCATAAATCAATAACAAATCGATCCAGTCATCTACTACTGTATTTTCCCTCGTATAGCGAATATCTGCAAAAACCGATTTTGGCGAACCAAACAGACAAACAGCCTGATCGATTAAATGCGGACCTAAATCTTTAAGGATTCCGGCTCCGTCGTTTACAGTTTCTTTATGCAGTTTCGGGCTTAATACCGGATTGTATCTGTCAAAATGAAATTCGGCTTCGACAAGATCTCCTAAAACACCGTCATTGATTACTTTCTGAATCGTTTTAAAATCGCTGTCCCATCTTCTGTTCTGGAAAACGGCAAGCTTCAAACCTTTTTCTTTAGCGATTTGAGCCAGTTCTTCGGCTTCAGCTGCGGTTGTCGTAAATGCTTTTTCAACAACGGCATGTTTCCCTGCCAAAAGTACTTTTTTAGCATATTCAAAATGTGTCCCAACGGGTGTGTTTACAATAACTAAATCCACATCATCGGCTAATAAGTCATCAATTGAAGGATAACTTTTTACCCCTGGATAATCTTCCTGAATCAGTTTTTTGCTTCTTTCCCAGGAACCTAATAATTCAAAACCGGGATGAAGATTCAAAAAAGGAGCGTGAAAAACTTTTCCCGACATTCCGTATGATAAAAGTGCTGTTTTTATTTTTTGCATTTTTGTATATAATTATTTTTTGCCACAGATTAAAATGATTTGCACAGATTAATTTTTTCTTTCGCCACGAATTACAAAAATTTACACGAATTATATTTTTATTATTTGAAAAAAAATAGGGAAAATTTGTGTAATTCGGGGCAACAGAAAAATCTTTTTTAATCCATATAATCTGTGGCTATATTATTTAATTTTTAGCTCTTTCGTATTGTTTTGGCCATTGAACATCATTGTTCAATTCTCTCGCAAAATCCAAAGGCATGTTCGGATTTCTGAGTGATTCTCTGGCAAATAAAATCAAATCAGCCTGACCATTATTCAAAATTTCTTCGGCTTGTTGTGCTTCTGTTATCAAACCAACTGCTCCGGTTAATATGTCGGCTTCTTTTTTTACTTTTTCTGCAAATGGAACCTGATAACCCGGTCCAAGTGTGATTTTTTGATGAGAAACCAATCCGCCGGATGAAACATCGATTAAATCTACTCCTTTTCCTTTTAATAGTTGCGAAAGCTGTACAGATTCTTCCGGGTTCCAACCGTCTTCTGCCCAGTCTGTAGCAGAAATTCGAACGAATAAGGGCAAATTTGAAGGCCACTCTGTCTGAACGGCTTCAACGATTTCTAATGTAAAACGGATTCTGTTTTCGAAACTTCCACCATATTCATCGGTTCTGATATTCGTTAAAGGCGACAAAAACTGATGTAATAAATAACCGTGTGCGGCATGGATTTCGAGAACCTGATAACCGGCTTCAACGGCTCTTTTAGCAGCAGCTTTAAAATCAGAAATTACTTTTTGTATTCCGTTTTTATCCAAAGCTTCAGGAAGAAACGGCTCGTTTTCATGATACGGAACGGCACTTGGCGCAACAGTCTGCCATCCGCCATGAGCGAAATCTAACTTTTTATTTCCTTCCCACGGGGCAGAAACACTTGCTTTTCTCCCGGCATGCGCCAGTTGAATTCCCGGAATTGAATGCTGAGAAACAATAAACGCATTGATTTGTTTTAGTTTTTCAATATGCTCATCTTTCCAGATTCCAAGATCAGAAGGAGAAATTCTTCCGTCAGTCGATACCGCAGTAGCTTCCTGAATAATCAATGCGGCGCCTCCGCTGGCACGGCTTCCTAAATGAACCAGATGCCAGTCGTTTGCAAATCCGTCAACTGAAGAATACTGGCACATGGGCGAAATGACGATCCTGTTTTTTAAAGTGATGTTTTTTATAGTAAGCGGTGAAAATAATAGTGAAGCCATAGCGATGTAACTTTTAATGTGTTTGAGCTAGCAATTGGTTAAAGTCATGAAAAAGTAAAGTTAAAGCATCTTCTTAAAAATAGAAATCCAAATGTTTGTTAATTACAAATATTTTCAACAAAATAGTGCTTTACAGCATTACCTGAAAAGCTTATCTTCTATTTCGGAAAAATCATCCTTATCAAATTCAGTAATTTTCTTGTCTTTCAGTAGAAAAATTTTATCACACTCTTTATAAAGAATTTCCAAAATATGGGATGAAATAAAGATAATGCTTGTATTTGAAATTTCCCTAATATAGTTCATTAATAAATAATTCGATTCTAAATCCAATCCATTAAAAGGTTCGTCTAAGATATAAATCGGAAATTTTTTTTGAAAGACGGCATTTAAATAGGTTTTCTTTTTCATTCCTGTAGAAAATCCGCGGATTAACTGCTTTTCCGGGACTTCAAATATTTTATTAAAAATGGGTGTATTCAGATCTAACAAATGTGCATAAAAGTCATAAAATTCTTTGGCGGTAAGTTCGTCATAAATTGGAGGTTCCGTTGGCGCCCAGCCAGCATTTTGAAGTAAAAGTTTTTCATGATTAAGAAAGCAACTTCCTTTAAATTGTTCAAGACCTAAAATGCATTTAAAAAATGTCGTTTTCCCTTGACCATTTTTACCAGCCACTCCATAAATTCCAGGCTTTTCAATCTTAATTTTTATATCTTCTAATATAGACACATTGCCGTATTTTTTTTGATCAATTTGAATGGTCAGCATATTTAATGGCTTTTAAATTTTTAATGGCTTTTTTATACATAAAAGGGATTGCTACTAGTGGTATTCCAAACAGAAAAAAGATAGAGGGAACAAATAGTGCAAAAACAATTTGGTGAGTTAAATTATTATGGAAATGTATATATTTTAAAATTATGTTTAGAGCCGGAGGGATAAAAACGATTCCGAATAACAGCAACTGCTCCCATTGCTGTAAGAAACAAAGCACTATAAAAACTGGAATTATAATATAAAAGGTATTGATTATTTGGTTCTTTAATTGGAACCATAAATATTTTTCGGCTTTAAAAGGATTACGTTTTATTTCTTCTGTTTTTTCTCTCTCAAAAGAGGGCAGACAACCAATTAGAGCTAAAATCAGTATAACAAAATAAATTAGATTTTCATTTTCATATTCAGATGCAGCATAAATTAAGAACGCTAAAAATGGAAATAGATAGATTAATTTGTATTGCCTGAAACAGATGTGCCAATAGACATTAAATAAATGAAAAGGATATCGAATGGTTTTAGAATTTGATTTTGGTGTGTGTATTAAAAGGATATTGAATATAAAAATAGCCGCAATGAGCAGGAATTCTTTTTTGAATAATAAAACCAAATGAAATGGGAGGGAATAAATGAGGTATTCTAAAAATATTATGACCTTGTAATTTTTCTTCAATTTCAGAATTTCGATATCAGATCTTTGCAAATGATAACCGACAATATCAAAAAAAAATAATAAAATATAATTTTGGAAGTATGTATAGTTTTTAAAAACAATGAAAGCTGTAGTAAAATAAAGCAGTATAATTAAAAATATGGCAATATTGTCATCTTTAGAAACAAGTTTTCTAAAACGAATAATAAATAAATACTGTAAAATTTTTATCAATGCTCTTAGGGTTTATAGTTTCACAAATATTTGTAATGTAAAATAGTTGTAATTCAGTATAAATAACCTTACTACATATTTGTAACATAAAATGGCAATACGTTACTAATAAAAATAATCTAAAATTTAAAATATTAAGACAACAGCAATTATTAACAAACATTTAAAGCCTTATGTATTATATTGCGCTCTCAAATTAAAATAGAAAACGTTACTTTTGTGCGTTAAATTACGAACTAAAATTACAAAATGGATATAGTTATCAAACTCTCTCAATTTCTATTGAGTTTATCTTTACTTATTATTCTTCACGAATTAGGGCATTTTATTCCTGCTAAATTATTTAAAACAAGAGTCGAAAAATTCTACTTATTTTTTGATGTAAAATATTCTTTATTCAAAAAACAAATTGGCGAAACGGTTTACGGTATCGGATGGCTTCCGCTTGGGGGCTATGTGAAAATCTCCGGAATGATTGATGAAAGTATGGACAAGGAGCAAATGGCACTGCCTCCACAACCTTGGGAATTTCGTTCCAAACCGGCATGGCAGCGTTTAATTATCATGTTGGGCGGTGTTACGGTAAACTTTATCCTGGCTTTTATCATATATATAGGTATGGCATATGCATATGGTGATACTTATGTTGCAAATGCTGATTTGAAAGACGGTGTTTGGATAACGAATCCCGCACTTGAAAAAGCGGGAATAAAAACAGGAGATAAAATAATTTCAATAGATGGTCATAAAATTGAGAATTTTGATGATGATACCAATTTAAAGGTAGTTATGGCCAAAGAAATTTTGATCGAAAGAAATGGGCAACAACAAGCAATCAAAATACCTACAGATTTTATTGATGACCTCTCAAAGCATGAGAAAAGTTTATTGATTAGACCAAGAATGCCTTTTGTTATAGGAAGTGTTCAGGCTGATTCACCAAATACTTCACTTAAACCAAAAGATTTGCTTATCACATTAAATGGTCAAGAAGCTAAATATTACGATCAGGCTAAAGTAATTTTAAATGCAAACAAAGGAAAAACAATTCCTGCAGTTGTTTTGCGTGATTTAAAACAAACTCCAATTACGGTTAAGGTTTCTGACAAAGGAACATTAGGTGTAGTTTCAGGAGGTTTAGATATCAAATCATTAGAAAAATTGGGCTATTATAAAATTAGCACCAAAGAATATAGTCTTGCTGAATCTATTCCGGTCGGACTAGAAAAAGGGAAAAACAAGTTGGTAGATTACGGGAAACAACTGAAAATGATTTTTAATCCTGAAACAAAGGCGTACAAACAAGTTGGTGGCTTTGCAGCAATTTATAACATTTTTCCGGATTCATGGAGCTGGGAAGCGTTCTGGTCAATCACTGCTTTATTGTCAATTATGTTGGGTGTAATGAATTTATTGCCAATTCCGGCACTTGACGGAGGTCATGTGATGTTTTTATTATACGAAATCATTAGTGGTAAAAAACCGAGCGATAAATTCCTTGAAAACGCCCAAATGGTTGGTTTCGTTCTACTTATCACACTGCTTTTGTTTGCTAACGGAAACGACATTTACAAGGCAATTGTCAAGTAGAAAAAATATTTTTTAAAAAGAGTTAAAATATTTTTGAGAAACTAAAAAATCATCTATATTTGCACTCGCTAAAAAGAGCAACAACTTCCTCCTTAGCTCAGTTGGTTAGAGCATCTGACTGTTAATCAGAGGGTCCTTGGTTCGAGCCCAAGAGGGGGAGCAACTTTTTTTAGCAAACATATTGACCTTTAAGGTGATTCCTCCTTAGCTCAGTTGGTTAGAGCATCTGACTGTTAATCAGAGGGTCCTTGGTTCGAGCCCAAGAGGGGGAGCAAAAAAGACTATCAGAAATGATGGTCTTTTTTTTGTTTCGGACCTATTCTATTTTTTGGTCATTGCAAGAGTTGTATTTTTACTTTCAAAGAGTTTTGTTATTTCTTCTGATTTTTCTGGCTGGTTGATTGCTTTTAGGGATTTGGCACATCGTAAATAAAATACTGGTTCTGAATTTTCTTCAACACTAAATAATTCCAGGTAGTATTTGGCGGCAGCTTCGAAATTATTTTCAAAATAAAATTTATCGGCAACCTTTTTAAGCATGTCTGCAGATTTGTAGCCTTTGTCCAGAACATTTGCATATGTACTTAAGATATCTACGGTTATAGATTTTTTGCTTTGTGTGGGAACTGTGGTCTGGATTGTAATGGGTTGAATGGTTTTATCGGTTTCAATTATTACAGTTTTTGTGGGTGTTATAGGTTTCGTTTCTTTAACGTATGCCTTTTTGTATATTGCGGTTACCGTTATGGTGTTGTTAGATCCCGGATCGTAGGCATTAACCATGTTGAGTTTTGAGACTTCGTATGTTGTGATTCTATTTTTTTCGATAGCAAGGTTAATTACTTGTTCTACACAATACGATTCTATAACAAGATCTTCTTTGGACTTGTCGTCAAACTTTAATGGTGCTTTACGAACGTCTGGATTGGTGATTACCTGACTTACCTGACCAAAACAATTCAATGAAAAAACACCTGCAAATACTATAAAATGTATTGTATGGGTTTTCATGATAATTAAAATAAAGTTGAGAGCTGTATTGAAATTATATAGTAAAGGTATTTATTATGTTTTGTTTGTATTTGTTTTGACGCTTAACTGTTATTAAAGTCGTTTAAAATGCTGCATTTGAGGTATGGAATGTGTTCTTTTTTAAAATAAAATTTTCGAACCAGTAAAATGAATGAGGTAATTGAGGTTTTAACTAAGGATAGTAGGAGTTCAGAAGTGCTTAAAAAAGAAAAAGCCGTCAAAAATGACAGCTTTTCCGTTAATGTACCCGGAGCCGGAGTCGAACCGGCACGGTTTCCCACAGGTGTTTGAGACCAGCGCGTCTACCAATTCCGCCATCCGGGCTTAGCAGACGAAAAACAATCAGAATTTGATTATTTTAACGCAATAGAATAAGCTATAATAGGCTTATTCCTTTAACACGGTGCAAATGTAAAAAATAAAATTAAAAGTTCTACTAAAAATACTCGAAAATTTCCTTTCAGTCTCCAATAAATTTTCTAAATTTGCACCTCGTTAAAACGAAGCACACACAACTAACTACATCCGAGGCAGATACAGGAATTTGGCTAAAAAATAAATTTAGCCGGAACTCCGCAGAAACCAAGGAATAAAACAACAAATTATAATGTCGCACCTAGAACCAGAAGCTAAAATTTTTGCTTGTTCACAAAGTGTTTATCTTGCAGAAAAAATTGCAAAAGAGTACGGAATTCCGTTAGGAAAAGTAACGATGTCAACGTATAGCGATGGTGAATTCCAACCGTCTTACGAAGAGTCAATAAGAGGTTTGCGGGTTTTTATCGTTTGTTCAACTTTTCCAACAGCCGATAATTTGATGGAATTGTTATTGATGATTGATGCTGCAAAACGTGCATCTGCAAGACATATTACAGCTGTAATGCCTTATTTTGGCTGGGCAAGACAGGATAGAAAAGACAAGCCAAGAGTTCCGATTGGAGCAAAATTAGTAGCAAATCTATTAAGTGCTGCGGGAGCGACAAGAGTAATGACGATGGATTTGCACGCAGACCAGATCCAGGGCTTCTTTGAAAAACCGGTAGATCATTTATTTGCTTCAACCATCTTTTTACCTTATGTAGAAAGTTTAGGCCTTGAAAATTTAACGATTGCATCACCGGACATGGGAGGTTCAAAAAGAGCCTATGCATATTCTAAGTTTTTAGAATCTGATGTAGTTATCTGTTATAAACAAAGAAAAGCAGCCAATGTTATCGATACTATGGAGCTGATTGGTGATGTAAAAGGACGTAATGTAGTCTTAGTGGATGATATGATCGATACAGGAGGTACTTTAGCGAAAGCTGCAGATCTTATGATCGAAAAAGGAGCGTTAAGCGTAAGAGCAATTTGTACGCACCCAATATTATCAGGAGGGGCATACGAGAAAATTGAAAACTCGAAACTAACAGAATTAATCGTTACAGATTCAATTCCGTTAAAAAAAGAATCAAAGAAAATCAGAGTAGTGAGTTGTGCACCTCTTTTTGCAGAAGTTATGCACATGGTGCACCACAACAATTCCATAAGTGGAAAATTTATAATGTAGTTTAACTACATAACGAATTAGAATATTTTTTTAATAACTATATTTTTTTACAATGAAATCAATTACAATTAAAGGATCAGAAAGAGAAAGCGTGGGCAAAGTGTCAACTAAAGCCTTACGTAATGCTGGAGCGGTTCCTTGCGTGTTATACGGAGGAAATCAGGCAGTACACTTCTCAGCAGAAGCTGCGGCTTTCAAAAACTTGGTTTACACTCCAAACGCACACACAGTTGTGATTGAGCTTGGAAAAGGAAAATCATTCAATGCAATTTTGCAGGACATCCAGGTTCACCCTGTAACTGACAAAATTTTACACATCGACTTCTTCCAGTTATTTGATGACAAAGAAATCACAATGGAAGTTCCTGTGAAAATCGTTGGTACATCTAAAGGTGTTCTTGCGGGAGGTGTTTTACGTTTAAACACTCGTA
Source organism: Flavobacterium flavigenum (assembly GCF_027111255.2). Taxonomy (NCBI): domain Bacteria; kingdom Pseudomonadati; phylum Bacteroidota; class Flavobacteriia; order Flavobacteriales; family Flavobacteriaceae; genus Flavobacterium; species Flavobacterium flavigenum. The sequence goes on from NZ_CP114285.2 coordinate 3,289,099, forward strand.
AATTAAAAGTAAAAGCTTTGCCTAAAAATCTTCCTGATTTTGTTGAAGCTGATATCACGCCACTTGAAATGGGTAACAAATTATATGTTACTAAAGTTGGTGCTCCGGAATACAAAATTATGCACCCGGACAACACGGTTGTAGCTCAGGTAAGAATTTCTCGTGCTGCTATGAAAGCTGCTCAGGAAGCTGCAAAAGCTGCAAAAGCGCCTGCAAAAGGAAAGAAAAAATAATTTTTTTTCAATCATACAAAAAGCATCAATCGAAAGGTTGGTGCTTTTTTTGTTTTAAAGGTTCTGAGTTGCTAAGGCTCTAAGTTTCCATATGTCAGGATGAGCAAAGTCAAACGTTGCGCAAAAAAATAATTGCTTAATTCCCACATTCCCAAATTATCTAATTGTTTTTTAAGAGCAGAAATTTCAGGTTTTTCAAGACGTGACGTTCCTGCCATCCGCTAAATCTTTTCCCGGCTAAAGAAGCCGGAAAAAGGATACCGCTGCTGTCAGGGCTAGCCAGAAATATCTTTTTCATAAGTTTTTAGGATTGAAAAAAATCTGCTTCATCTGCAAAATCTGCGGGAACCCTTTTATAGCGAATTTTGATTAAATAAGCCATGCAGAAATCAATTATCTAATTTTCAAATTATCTAATTGACACATTTCCTAATTCCCCAATTAACCTTACTTTTGCAAACATGATAAAATGGATAAATAGCCTGTTTTCATCAACATCAAAAGAAGAGAACAAAGAAGATAACATCAAAGCAGAGGTTCACGAACACCAAAAAAATAATATAAAAAGCGTGAGTAAAAAATATTTAATCGTAGGATTAGGAAATATCGGAGCCGAATATGTAAATACAAGACATAACATCGGATTCAAAGTTTTGGATTTTTTAGCCAGAAAGGAAAGCCTTTCTTTCGAAACCGTAAAATTAGGAGCTTTAGCTGAGTATAAGTTTAAGGGAAGAACATTGTTGCTGCTTAAGCCAAATACGTACATGAACCTTAGCGGTAAGGCCGTAAAATACTGGATGGACAAAGAAAATATTCCGTTAGAAAATATTCTGGTCATTACAGATGATTTAAACTTATCTTTCGGAACCATCCGAATCAAGCCAAAAGGAAGCGACGGAGGTCACAACGGACTTAAAAACATAAATCTTGCGTTAAATACACAGCAATATACCCGTTTTAGGTTTGGCATCAGTGATCAGTTCAAAAAAGGACAACAGGTCGATTATGTTTTAGGGGAATGGGATGAAGAAGAAAAAGCAAAATTACCGGAAAGATTAGAAGTTGCGTCTGAAATTATAAAATCTTTCGGTACGGCAGGATTAGAAAATACAATGACAACTTTTAACGGAAAATAAAGATTTACAAGTATTTATGCCTTAAAAAGCCAAATTATCAATTAATTAAATTGAATTATAACGAAATAGTATTTTCTATTACAAAGTTAAATGTTTAAATTTGGATAAATTAATATAAATCATAAAATCATATATCATGGCTTTTGAATTACCACAATTACCTTATGCATATGACGCATTAGAACCACATATTGATGCGCGTACAATGGAAATCCACCATACTAAACATCATAATGCATACACAACAAACCTAAATGCTGCCATTGCAGGAACAGATTTAGAAGGAAAAACAATTGAAAATATCTTAATCAACTTAGATAAATCAAACGCTGCAGTTCGTAACAATGGCGGAGGTTTTTACAACCACAATTTATTCTGGACTGTGATGTCTCCAAATGGAGGCGGATTGCCAACAGGCGATTTGTTAGCTGCAATTGAGGCTTCTTTTGGAACTTTCGAAGAGTTTAAAGCGAAATTTGCTAAAGCCGGAGCAACACAATTTGGTTCTGGATGGGCTTGGTTATGTGTTCAAAAAGGAGGAAAATTAGAAGTTTGCGGAACTCCTAATCAGGACAACCCATTAATGCCGGAAGTTGGCTGCGGTGGAACTCCAATTTTAGGAATGGATGTTTGGGAGCATGCTTACTATTTAAACTACCAAAACAGAAGACCAGATTATATTGAAGCTTTCTTCAGTGTAATCAACTGGACAGAAGTGGCAAGGAGATTTGCTTTAGAAAAGTAATCTTTTTTCAAATAAAAATAAAACCCGATTAGTTCATTTTGAATTAATCGGGTTTTATTTATTGTTACATTCGGATTAAAGGCAATAATATCCGATTAAATTATTTGAAGATTTTTTCTGTTTTTTGACCAAATCTACTTTAAAATTCAATTTATTCAAAATTGGAAGATTGGAAAACTCGATATGGGTATATTATTTTTTTCAACAATCAGGATGAACGGCAATAAATATCCGATTAAATGATTGTTTTTTTAACTTAAGTTTATTCCAATAAAAAAGGTGAGATTTCTCCCACCTTTTTTGCCCCAAATCTACCATAAACTTAACCTACTAATGTTATGGTCTCTCAAAGATATATCAGCATTGCAGTTTTCCCAAAAAAAAAGGATGAAATGCAAAAAAATCCGATGAAATGCATTTTTTAACTTTTTATTTAGTATGCCCTTGCGTTTTTTCCTTCATAAAAGTTAATAAATGCTCTGTTTACCACACGATTTCCGCCTGGTGTTGGATAATCTCCGGTGAAATACCAATCTCCAAGATTTTTCGGACAGGCAATATGTAGATCATCTACTTTTTGGAATATAATTTTCACTTCAGCATTAATCTCAGGAGAACTTAACATTTCTGCAATCCTGTCTGAAATTTCTTCCGGTGTAAATTGATTATAAATTGCGGTTACATAATTTACAATATCGGTATCAGCAAAATTTTCCTGAGCTTTACATTTAGCATATACTTCATCAACTATGTGATATAAATTTCTTTCCTTCAGTAAATCTAAAGCAGCTCTAAAAGCAACAAGACCTTCTAGTTTTGCCATATCAATTCCATAACAATCCGGGTAACGAATTTGTGGGGCAGAAGAAACAATCACAATACGTTTTGGTTTCAATCGATCCATCATTTTAATGATACTCATTTTTAATGTCGTACCACGAACAATACTATCGTCAATAATTACCAGATTATCTTCGGGCTTAATTACTCCGTAAGTAACATCGTAAACGTGAGCTACTAAATCATCACGACTGCTGTCTTCTGTAATAAAAGTTCTGAGTTTAGCATCCTTTATGGCAACTTTTTCTGTACGTATTTTTACAGAAAGCAATTCCTGGAGGGTTTCGGCTGTAAGTGTATTTCTGTTTTCTAAGATATAATTGTTTTTTCTCTGATTTAAGAAATCCTGAGCCGCTTCAACTAAACCATAAAAAGAGGTTTCAGCTGTATTTGGTATGTAAGAGAAAACAGTATTATCTGTATCATTGTCAATTGCTTTAAGGACAGCAGGTAAAATTAATTTACCTAAATTTTTACGCTCCTGGTAAATTTCAGCATCGCTTCCTCTTGAAAAATATATTCTTTCGAACGAACAGGCCTTTTTAACCGTTGGTTCTAAAATTTGTTTCATTGAAACGTTTCCGTTTTTCTTGATGATCAGAGCATTCCCCGGATCGATTTCCTGAACACTTTCGAAAGGAACATTAAATACAGTCTGAATAACAGGCCTTTCAGAAGCTACAACAACTACTTCGTCATCCTGATAGAAATAAGCCGGACGAATCCCTGCCGGATCTCTAAATACAAAAGCATCTCCATGACCTAATAATCCGGCCATAGCATAACCTCCATCTAAATTTTTAGCTGAACGGGCTAAGATTTTAGCAATATCCAAACGCTCTGCAATTACCGGTGAAGCTTCTCTTTTTGAATAGCCTTCTGCTTTACAGTCCTGATATAATTGCATTACTTCTTTATCCAGAAAGTGACCAATTTTTTCCATTACAGTAACAGTATCGGCCATTTCTTTTGGATGCTGACCCAGTTCAACCAGATTTTGGAAAAGCTCTTTAACATTCGTCATATTAAAGTTTCCTGCCAAAATCAGATTACGGTGCATCCAGTTGCTTTGACGTAAAAAAGGGTGAACGCTTTCGATGCTGTTTTTTCCGAAAGTTCCATAACGAACATGTCCTAAAAACAATTCCCCAACATAAGGAATACTTGTTTTTAATTCTTTCATATTATCCCCTAGTTCAGGATTTGCTTTCAGTTCTTCACTGATACGATCATTGATTTGTTTAAAAACGTCCTGTATAGGCTGTGAGTGGTTTGAACGAACCCTGCTGATGTAACGTTCGCCAGGTTCTACATCTAATTTGATGCTTGCAAAACCGGCACCATCCTGACCACGGTTGTGCTGTTTTTCCATCATCAAATACATCTTCTGGATTCCGTAAAAAGCAGTTCCGTATTTCTCTTTGTAATATTCAAGCGGTTTAAGAAGTCTGACTAAGGCTATACCACATTCGTGTTTTAAAGCGTCGCTCATTTTGTTTTGTATTTGTGTTGTTGTAAGTTGTGTGTATTAACGTAATAAAAAAGCCCCGTTTTATCGAGGCTCTTAGGCATTATATTTCTATGTCAAACTGAGTTAACGACTTAAATTGCTGTAATCGAATCGCTACTTCTGCTTTACTTAATGTTTCCATCCTCTCTGTTCCAAATTTTTCTACGCAGAACGAAGCTAAATTTGAACCGTAAATAATTGCGTTTTTCATGTTTCCGAAAGAGATGTTTTCGCTTTGCGCAATAAAGCCAGAGAAACCGCCTGCAAAAGTATCTCCAGCTCCTGTTGGGTCAAAAACTTCTTCTAAAGGTAAAGCCGGTGCAAAGAAAACTTCTCTGTTATGGAATAAAAGTGCGCCGTGTTCTCCTTTTTTGATCACCACGTATTTTGGTCCCATTTCCTGGATTTTAGCAGCAGCTTTTACTAATGAATATTCACCTGAGAGCTGTCTTGCTTCTTCGTCATTAATTGTGATGACATCCACACGCTTAATAACGTCTAATAATTCTGGAAGAGCGCAGTCCATCCAGAAGTTCATGGTGTCTAAAACCACTAGCTTTGGTTTTTTCTCCATTTGATCCAAAACACTGCTTTGTACTAATGGATGTAAATTTCCTAACATCACCACATCAGCATCTTTAAAGTTTTGAGGAACTTTTGGCTGAAAATCAGCTAAAACGTTCAACTCAGTTACCAGTGTGTCTCTTGAATTCAGATCGTTGTGATATAAGCCGCTCCAGAAAAAGGTTTTTCCTCCTTTTACAATTTCGATACCAGAGATATCAATATTTTTTGAAGTCAATAAATCTAAATGCTTTTGAGGAAAATCGTCGCCAACTACAGAAACTATGGCCGATTGCAGGTTGAAAAAGGATGCTGATAAACCAATGTATGTTGCAGCACCGCCTAATATTTTGTCTGTTTTTCCGAAAGGAGTTTCAATCGCGTCGAAAGCAACTGTTCCAACAATCAATAATTTATTCATTTTATGAATTTCGAATTTAAGGTGCAAAGATACTTTATAAGTTACAATATTGCAACGGTTTGTAATCTCAAAGTTTTCATAAAATAATAACGATGATTTCTAAGTAAAACTCTTGTAAATGAATTGGTTAAAATTGTTTTTCTGAAGGCTTATAATAGGTTTTCCGGATTTAAAATGCAACTTATATTTTGTAAATATTTTTAATTAGATTTGTTTATATATGATTTTATATGATGAATAAAATTTTGACTTTATTGTTGTTTTGCTTTTTGTTTTCCTGCGAAAAAAAAGAGCCTGCTTTTTCTAAAGAAATGATTGAAATCTTATCAGAACGAGGAGAGTTAAAAAATAATACGGAATCATTACCACCACCTCCAATATCATTTTCAGATGTATATCTTTTGACAAATAACGATGAAGTTGTTATACTAAATGAAAATGAATTGTTTTTCTTTTACAAAAAAGATTATTATACAAAGTTTAAATCTTTTAAAGAATTTTTAAATGCTGTTTTGAATAATGGATTCGTAGTAGAAAAAAAAATGTTTAAACATCCAAATTATCCTAGACGATTTAAATTAAACTCCAAAATCAAGAAAGAATATTCAGATTTAGGATTTCATGAATTTTTAAAGAAGTATTCTAAATTATCAAGTAGAAAAGTAGCTTTAGAACTTAATAAATCAATTATAAAATCAGAAGAATATCTTACAATAACTTATCTGTTGTATAAAAATAAATATGACATGAGCAGAGATTGTTATCTTGGTAAAGATTATGTTGAAAAAAGAGTAGATGCGTTTAGATAATTTACACCTGATACTTTTTGTCAAAATAATTCTTCAAAACCCCAACCTGAACCAAAACCATAAAAGGAATTATTAAAATAGCATACAGGATATTTTTAGAAAAATGAACTCCGGTGAATACTGAAGTAATTTTGTTAGAATATAATTTTCCGATTTCGTCAATTTTAAGAGTGCTTTCGGAAACTGAAAAAAGAGAAGTGTAAACCACTAATAGAGCTAAAGCGATTCCGATTGAAACCCAGACCGATTTAGAAATCAATGGTTTGTATGTTTTTTGTTTTTTCTCTTCCAAAATTAGAACTTTCGCCATTATTTTAGAAGTAAAATCTATTGATGGTGACTGCAGTTTTTCTTCAGCCATTATTTTATCAATAAGGTTTTCTAAGTTTTTATCGCTCTCTTTCATAACATTGTATTGTTTCTGGTTCTAACTGCTGTCTCAAAATTACGGCTAATTTCTGTCGGCACCTGAATAATTTTACCTTGACATTATTAGCATTAATATTCATGATTTTTCCAATTTCTTCTAAACTCTGATCTTCAAAATAAAATAAAGTCAACAGGAAATTTTCTTCACTTGGTAACAAATTTAAACAATTTTGAATGGTTTGCTTCCGCTCTTTGTCTTCTAAAGCGCTCAAAGCATTGTCCATCGTTTTGATTAAATGAGCGGAAAATTCATCTATCGAAATATTGTTGTCCTCTTTTTTATTTTTTTTCAGACGATCTAAACAGGTGTTGTAAGCGATTTTATAAATCCAGGTCGAAAATTTAGAATCCCCCTTAAACTTGCCTAAAGAATTATATATTTTGATAAAAGTATCCTGAGCAACTTCTTCTGCTTCTTCTCTGTTTTTAACCATTTTCAGCGCCAAAGTAAAAATCATGTCTTTATAACGATCAACCAGCACGGCAAATGAATTTGTTTCGCCCTGCAGAATTCTATCAATATAATGTTGATCGCTTATTGTACTCATATTATATAGGACGACAATTTGTCTTCAAAGGTTACATCGAATTTATAAAAAAATAAAATTCCAATATTAAAATTGCTTCACCAGAGTCCAAACACCACTTTTATATATATAATAGGTATAGAATTTGGAATTTATTCCTAAATTCTTGTAACCTTAATTTAAAAGGTGTCGTCCTATGGAGTATCAATCAATTAAAATATAAAATTATGAATGCAGAAATTTTAATCCCAATCACTTTTTTTCTGATGATTTTCGGAATCGTATACCTTATTTATTCAACACGAAACAGAGAACGATTAGCACTTATTGAAAAAGGTGTCGATGCCAGTATTTTTTTAGAAGGAAAAAATAGAGGTGTTCCGGCATGGAAAGTATTTGTTGTGAATCTGGCTTTCTTATTAATAGGAAGCGGTGTCGGAATTTTTATTGCGTTATTAATCACAACATATACCTCTTTAGAAGATGATGTGGTTTATCCTTCCATTATCTTTATAATGTCGGGAGTTGGCTTATTGGTAGGATTTGGAACTGCTAAAGATTTAGATAAAGAGCAATAAAAATTTTAAATTAGTATTAAAAACGTATCGGGATTTGATTTTCGATACGTTTTTAATTTTATATCAGTTTTGAATCGGTTGTTTCATAAAAAGAATCTACAGAAAGCTTTGGTTGCATCGATGCCATTACGGCCAGTTGGTCACAGCGTTCGTTTTGAGGGTGATTGTTGTGGCCTTTAATCCATTTAAAATTGACCTGATGTTTGCGGTAAATAATTAAAAACCGTTTCCAGAGATCCGCATTTTTTCTTCCAGCAAAACCTTTTTTCTCCCAGCCTAAAACCCATTTTTTTTCAACAGAATCTACCACATATTTAGAATCCGAAATTACAAGGACTTTCATGTTTGGCTTTTTGAGTTTTTCTAATCCCACAATTACAGCCAGAAGTTCCATTCTGTTATTAGTAGTGAGACGAAAACCTTCGTAGAATTCTTTTTTATGCGGAGTCCCAACGAGTTCCATTACTACCCCGTAACCTCCATTTCCTGGATTTCCTTTTGCGGCACCGTCTGTATATATATGTACTTCGTGATTCATTTAGACATCTTAGATATTAGAATTTAGATTTTTCAGATTTGGATTTTCAGACTCTTAAAATCTAAGAAGTCTAACAATCTAAAACAATTTATTGTTCTAATATGGTCTGAATAATTCCCGGAAAATGTTTTTGCTCCAGTTCATGAATCTTCTCTGCAACGGTTTCTGCAGTGTCTTCGTCTGTTAAAGCCACATTTGCCTGAAAGATAATAGCCCCTTCATCGTAATGCTCATTTACATAATGAATTGATATTCCGGTTTCTTTTTCCTTATTATTAACTATCGCCCTGTGTATATGCATCCCGTACATGCCTTTGCCTCCGTAATTGGGTAAAAGTGCAGGATGTATATTGATTATTTTATGAGGGTATTGTTCAATTATATTTTCAGGGAATTTGAGTAAAAAACCAGCCAGGACGATCAAATCCGGATCGATTTTTTGTATTTTTTGTAAGATATTATGTTCTAAAAGTTCGTTTTTTGAGAAGATTTCGACTGGAATTTGATGTTTTTCTGCCCTTTCAATGACTTTTGCATTGGCGTTATTTGTAAAGATGGAAACAACTCTTGCGATTTCGGTTTTTTTAAAGTATGTAATAATATTTTCTGCGTTACTTCCTGAACCTGAAGCAAAAACGATAATTTTTTTCATAATCAAATTTATTTTGAGAATGCAAAAAACGGAATAAAAAATCAAAATAAATAGTATTGAAACACCTTTCTTGAAATTAATTTTATAAATTAGTAACACATTTATTAACTAAATAGTTGTTTTAAAATAAAGTTTTTTATTTTTGCCAACAAATTAAATTCTAAAATTAAAGATTATGTCAGACATTGCATCAAGAGTAAAAGCGATTATCGTAGACAAATTAGGTGTTGACGAAAACGAAGTTGTAACAGAAGCAAGCTTCACTAATGATTTAGGAGCTGACTCATTAGACACTGTTGAGCTTATTATGGAATTCGAAAAAGAATTTGATATTCAAATTCCAGACGATCAAGCAGAAAACATTGCTACTGTTGGTCAAGCTATTTCTTATATCGAGGAAGCTAAAAAATAATAATATCACACCCGATTCTGATTTAATTAGAATTCGGGTGTTATTATTTTAAAAAAAATTAAAATTTCGATTGATTTTCAATCCAAAAGATATATTTATATTGTAATTCCCATGGCTCTTAAGTAACAATACAGTTAAGAAATCATGGGTTTTATTTGTTTAAGATACAAAACACATATTTATGGCATTAAAGCGAGTTGTTGTAACAGGATTAGGTGCTCTTACTCCTATCGGAAATAATATCCAGGAGTATTGGGATGCACTTATTAATGGAGTTAGCGGTGCTGCCCCAATAACGTATTACGATACAGAGAAACATAAAACTAAGTTTGCCTGTGAAGTAAAAAACTTCAATATTGAGGATTATATGGACCGTAAAGAATCTCGTAGATTAGATAAATTTGCTCAGTATGCAATTGCTGCGAGTGATGAAGCTATTAAAGATGCGGGATTAACAGACGAAAATATCGACAAACAAAGAGTAGGAGTTATCTGGGGAGCAGGAATTGGAGGTTTAGAAACTTTCCAGGATGAAGTAATGTACTATGCAAAAGGTGACGGAACTCCAAAATTCAATCCTTTCTTTATTCCTAAAATGATCGCTGATATTGCACCGGCACATATTTCTATGCGTAATGGTTATATGGGACCTAATTATACTACCGTTTCGGCTTGTGCTTCTTCTGCAAATGCTTTAATTGATGCTTTCAACTATATTCGTTTAGGGATGTGTGATGTTATTGTATCCGGTGGTTCTGAAGCCGCAGTTACAATTGCTGGTATGGGAGGTTTTAGTTCAATGCATGCTCTTTCAACAAGAAACGAAAGTCCGGAAACAGCTTCAAGACCTTTTGATGCCACAAGAGATGGTTTTGTTTTAGGTGAAGGCGCAGGAGCTTTGGTTCTTGAAGAATATGAACATGCAAAAGCCAGAGGAGCAAAAATTTATTGCGAAATTGGCGGCGGCGGAATGTCATCTGATGCTTACCATTTAACAGCTCCACATCCGGAGGGAATTGGTGTTATTGCAGTAATGAAAAATACTTTAAGAGATGCCGGAATGAACCCTGAAGATGTTGATCATATCAACACACACGGAACTTCAACTCCTCTTGGTGACGTAGCTGAGTTAAAAGCTATTAGTAATGTTTTTGGTGAACATGCTAAAAATATCAATATAAATTCAACAAAATCAATGACAGGACATTTACTTGGTGCTGCAGGGGCTATCGAAGCTATTGCTTCTATTTTAGCAATGAAACACAGTATTGTCCCTCCAACAATAAATCATACTGTGGTGGATGAAAACATTGATCCATCATTAAATCTTACCTTAAATAAGCCTCAAAAAAGAGAAGTAAATGTTGCTATGAGTAATACTTTTGGTTTTGGAGGACATAATGCCTGTGTATTGTTTAAAAAATTAGCTGACTAATTTCTGTATATGAATATTATCAAAAAAATATTTTCAAAATCCCGTTCTCAAGAAGACGGGATTTTTTTTGACACTATTCAGAAAATTCTTGGTTTTCAGCCAGTTTCGCTTGGATTTTACAGAAAAGCTTTTACGCATCGCTCTTCTAATAAATTGGATGAATCAGGAAATCCAATTAATTATGAGCGACTTGAGTTTCTGGGAGATGCTATGTTGAGCTCGGTCATAGCTGCGCATTTGTATAATAAAGCGCCTAACGGAGATGAGGGTTATTTAACCAAAATGCGCTCTAAAATTGTGAGCAGGGAACACTTAAACGAATTAGGTAAAGATTTAAATTTAGTACGATTTGTAGAGAGTAAAGTACCTATCCAGCATTTTGGTGAAAATATTCATGGAAATATTTTCGAAGCACTTATAGGTGCAATTTATTTAGATCGTGGATATTCTTTTTGTGAAAAATTTATTCAAAACAGGGTGATTATACCGTATGTCGATATTGCCCGGCTTGAAGGAAAAGTAATCAGTTATAAAAGTTTGGTTATTGAATGGTGTCAGAAGGAAAAGAAAGTCTTTCATTATGATATTTTTGAAGATAACGGCATTGACGGGCAACGCTTATTTGGGGTTAAATTAAGCATAGACGATAAAATTATTGCAAGGGCACGAGCTACTTCGAAAAAGAAGGCAGAAGAGAAAGCATCACAAAGGGCTTATTTTGCATTTCAGGAAAAAATGGATAAGAAATAATGCAAAAAGTAGTGTAATATTCTTAATGCTATAACGTTTTCGTTTATAAATTAATAAAAACATACTGTAGTTAACTATTTAAGCTACGATAGAAATAGTATATTTACAGCTTGATATTTCATGACATGGCTGTTCATAGATTGGATTTAGACGAATTTGACGAGATTGATTATTATTTAATGGCAATCCATACTTCTTTAGAAGATTATAGATTAGCCTATTTTATAAATAAAAAACTTCCGATAAACTTAAGTAAGAGCAAAAACGAGATTCATGCTCAGACTAAGGAAGGTGAGACAAATTTTTCAAGATTCTATTACTATGATACCGAGAAAGCCATTTCGTGGAACTTGATTCAGAATAAAAATGAAATCATTTCTGTGAGTAAAAATGATTTTCAGAATTTGTTTTCTAATGAAAATAGTGAGATTTCAACAACAATTCATTTACTTCCTGAATTCAAAAAAGTAGATTTTTTCCTGAAAATCGATAATAGCGGTGAGGCTATAAACTTTTCAGAAATACAGCAAAAGCTAAATACAATTGAGAGTATCGCGGCTATTTATGCTGTAGATATCAATAAAATAAAATCAAAAAACAATTTAATTTTTTAAAGAAATGCTTACAAACAAAAAAACCAAAATTGTAGCTACACTTGGGCCTGCATGTAGTACGAGAGAGATCATTAAAGACATGATCGATGCAGGGGTTAATGTATTTAGAATCAATTTTTCGCATGCTGACTATGAAGGAGTAAAAGAGAAAATAAATATTATTAGAGGACTAAACGAAGAATTTGGTTACACTACAGCAATTCTAGGGGATTTGCAAGGGCCAAAACTTAGAGTTGGTGTAATGGAAGAAGGGACTGTAGTTAATGATGGTGATTTAATCACTTTTACAACTGCTGAAGATATTGTCGGAAATGCAAAAAAGGCATTCATGAAATATCAAAATTTCCCAAATGATGTAAATGTTGGCGAGCGAATTTTACTTGATGATGGTAAATTGATTTTTGAAATTGTTTCAACAGATAAAAAAACTGAAGTTGTTGCAAAGGTAATTCAGGGTGGGGAATTGAAATCTAAAAAAGGAGTGAATCTTCCAAACACTAAAATTTCATTACCAGCTTTAACTGAAAAAGATATTGCAGATGCCATTTTTGCTATTGAGCAAAAAGTAGACTGGATAGCACTTTCGTTTGTGAAAACACCTCGTGATTTGCAAGACTTACAGGAGTTAATTGCAAAACATTCGGAAGTTAAAATTCCAATTATTGCTAAAATTGAAATGCCGGAAGCTCTTGAGAATATGGATAGAATTGTAGCTTATTGCGATGGTTTGATGGTAGCTCGTGGGGATTTAGGAGTTGAACTTCCTGCTCATGAAGTGCCATTAGTTCAAAAAGACTTAATTCGCAGAGCAAAAACTGCCAGAATTCCTGTTATCGTTGCTACGCAAATGATGGAAACAATGATTACAAGTCTAACTCCAACAAGAGCTGAAGTTAATGACGTTGCGAATTCAGTAATGGACGGAGCTGATGCTGTGATGTTATCTGGAGAAACTGCTACTGGAAATTATCCGGTACAGGTAATTCAGAGAATGACGCAGATTTGTGAAGCTGTTGAAGATTCTCCGCTTATCCATGTACCTCAAAATACACCTCAAATCAAAACAAAACGTTTTATTACTAAAACAATTTGTCAACAGGCGGCTATGATGGCCAACACAATTCAGGCAAAAGCAATCTGTACACTTACAAATAGCGGTTATACTGCTTTCCAAATTTCTGCCTGGAGACCATCCTCTGCACATATACTGGTATTTACTTCAAACAAAAGGATTTTAACGCAATTAAATTTATTATGGGGAGTTAAATCATTCTTCTATGATAATGAAAGCAGTACTGATGATACAGTAACTGATGTAAATAAAATTGCTGTAGAAAAAGGTTATGCTGTAAAAGGAGATTATTTAATTAATCTTGCTGCAATGCCAATTAAAGACAAAGGAATGGTAAATACCATGAGAGTTTCTGAAATAGAATAGTTTTTAAAACACATATTTAAAAATCCACCTGATTACCGGTGGATTTTTTTATTTTTATAATTAATTGTATTGGTGTAGTCAAGGAAAAACTCCCGACAAATAAAATTGATCGGGAGTTTTGATTTTTTGTTCAGATATATAAAGACTATCTTTTCCAGTATGGTTTAATGATTTTATTTTGTTTATGAATTAAAATTAAGAATAAAATTGTTGCGAGTCCGCAGAAAACAATAGCCTGGATTGATCCTTCGGGTCCAAATTCACCTCCAGTAATAATTTCAGGACCTTGTATTTTAGATTCCAATAAGCTGTTTGTTTTTTCATTCCCGGATGTAATGGCGCCAAAGATTCCAGATTGTGTAAAGTTCCATGCAAAGTGTATGGCAATTGGAAGCCATAAATTACGACTGTAAATAAAGGCAGCTCCAAATAAAAATCCTGCGGTGATTATGCATATTGTTGACAGTAAGGTACAGTGAGGATTTGCAAGGTGAAAAACACCGAACAGGACTGATGAGATAGTAAGAGCAATATAGCTTCCAAGTTTTTCTTCTAAAATTCTGAATATAATTCCACGAACCAATATTTCTTCAATAATAGCTACTGTAAACATAATGGTAAAAGGAATTATAATAAAGGAGACTGGATTGATATTCAAAATGGTATAATAACCATTTATATACATCACTAAAATAGTAAGCGATTGTAAAACAAAGCTTATTAAGATACCGAGAGATATATTTTTGATAATTCCCTTTGTAGCAAATTCAGTTATGATTCGTTTGTCATATTTTTTAAAAAATAATATGTAGCTAAAAACGCAGGCTGATGAAACTAAAAGCCCTTTGAGCAGGTTTCTGTAGTCTTTATCCAGAGGAGTTAAGACCAGTAATTTTGAAGCAATTTGCTGTCCAATTATAACAACTGTCATAAAAACAAGCAAAGCAAGCATTATCTTAGTAACTGGCGATTTAAATATTTTTTGTTTTGTAGTAAGGGTTTCCATTCAGATTGGTTTTAATATTAATTTGAGGCAAATGTAAATTGCAGCAAAACCAAAAAATAGAATGAAATTTGCCTTCTTATAATTTTTGAAATTGTTTTGGTAAAAAACCAGTTTGATTCTTGAAAGTTCTGATAAAATGACTTTGATCAGCAAAACCACATTCGAGACCAATTTCGGTTAAATTGCTATTACAGGACTGAATAAGAGAAATGGATCTTTCTATTTTAATACGTCGCATGTATTCACCCAGTGTACAGCCAAAATATTTCGGAAAGTGTTTCGATATTGTAATAGGATTAAGTTGTAGTACATGTGCCAAATCTTTCAGATTTGGGTTTTCATTCCAGCAGTCATTTAATAATTCATTTAAGCTTTTTACCCAATACGGACTCTTATCAAATCGTTCTAAATGATGATAGGTCTGGAATAATTGAGAAAAAAGCATCGTTATGTTGTCGCTTGAAAAAGTATCTGCAGTAAGTGTTTCTTTAAAAATTTTCAGAATTAAAAATTTTGTAAGTGCAGTATTTTTAACAGACTTTTCAATTATGGCTTCATTAATACGAAGTTCTTTTAAAATGTTTTCTTCGATTTCGATATTGATGTTTTTCGATGGAAAAAGTGTATTTTGATTTAGATGCAGTTCATCACTATGATAAAACAGCAATGAACCTGCACCTACTGTTTCACTAAAGTTTTTTCGTTTTTCCGTCGTTCCGCCTTTCAGAAAAAGTGTAATGTGAGCATTATTGTGTGAATGCCAGCCTTCGTAAACCTTATTTTGATATTCAGTTTCAACAACAGCAATCCCTTGATTGTTATTGAAGATGTTTTTGTTATTGCCTAAATATTTTTCTTTTTCGAGTTCGTACATTCGTCGATGGCTGATGTTATTTTAAGGCTTAAAAATACTATTTATTAAGTAAATAAAAATAGGTAATAAATTACACTTTCAATATCGAATACTTTTTGAATAATTTGTAAGTTTTGGATGCTTAACAAAAATATTGTGTAAATATTAACTGAAAAATAATAGTTTTTTTACTTATTATTTAATTGATTTGTAACAAAAATAAAATAAGGGTTACTAATTAGGTAACTATTAAATCATTTGATTATGTATAAATTTACAATGAAATCATTATTTGCTGCGTCTATTTTTTTGGCAGGTGTCAATGGATGTTTCGCACAAGACATTTTAGTAAATTCACTTAAGCTTAATGCAAGTGAAAAGAGCAAAGAAAACTTTAAATTCACTGAAGTAATTAATTTAGGAACTACTTCAGTAAAATTGCAGGGCTCTTCTGGAACCTGCTGGAGTTATTCTACAAATTCTTTTTTAGAGTCTGAAATGATTCGTTTAGGAAAACAGCCAGTTGAGTTGTCTCAGATTTTTTCAGCAAGAAATGTATATGTTGAAAAAGGAAAAAATTATGTACGCATGCACGGCGCTGTTACTTTAGGAGACGGAGGTTCTTTGCATGATGTAATTAATATGTATAAAAAATACGGAACAGTTCCGAGAGAAGTGTACACAGGATTAAATTACGGAACAGATAAAAATAAATTTGCTGAAATGGCAGCTCTTATTGAAGGGGTATTGACAGCAGTAGTTAAAAATCCAAATGGGGAACTGACTCCAAACTGGCAAAAAGCCTATGCATCTGTAATTGATTCTTATTTAGGAAAAGTTCCGGATAATTTTGACTATAAAGGAAAAAACTATACGCCACAAAGTTTTGCTAAAGAAGTTGTTGGAATTAATCCTGATGAGTATGTAGAAATGTCATCATTTACAACAGCTCCGTATTACCAAAAAACAGTATTAGCAGTACCTGATAACTGGTCATTTGATCAGGTTTATAATGTAAAAGTAAATGATATGACAGATGTTATTGATAATGCTTTGAAAAAAGGGTATACTGTAGCGTGGGCAACAGATGTGAGTGAGAAAAGCTTTAGCTGGAAAAATGGCGTTGCTTATGTTGCTACAAAAAAATATGATGATATGACGGCGGAAGAAAAGGCCGACATGTTCAACGGCCCAAAAGCTGAACCTGAAATTACTGCGGAAATGCGTCAGGCTGCTTTCGATAATTACCAGACTACAGATGATCACGGAATGCATATTATCGGTTTGGCAAAAGACCAGACAGGGAAAGAATATTATATTGTAAAAAATTCATGGGGAGAAACAAATGATTATAAAGGTTTCTTATTTGTAACTAAAAATTTTGTAAAATATAAAACAACAGCTTTAATGGTTAACAAAGGAGGAATTCCATCTGAGATTGCAAAAAAACTTGGAGTTTAATTTATTAAAAGTTTTAATTATCCTGACAATACTTAGACATTGCGTTTAAGATTTGTCGGGATTTTTGTTGTTAAATAGCAATATAAATTAGATTAATAAGTTACTTGTTTAAAGCGGTTCTTTCTATATTTTTGCAATTAAAGATTAAATGATTAAAAATGAGAACATTTGTTATAGGTGACATTCATGGTGGCTTACTCGCACTTGAGCAGGTGATGAAAAGAGCTGAAGTTACAGAGAAAGATACCTTAATATTTCTTGGGGATTACGTTGATGGTTGGAGCCAGTCGCCACAGGTAATTGATTATTTGATTGATCTTCAAAGTAAGCAAAATTGTATTTGCATCAGAGGGAATCACGATGAGCTCTTATTAGAGTGGCTTAAAAATGCAAAAAATAATGAGCTTTGGTATCAGCATGGTGGTGAGGCTACGGTTTTGGCTTATGAAAAATTAAATAAAGGCCAAAAACAAAAGCATATAAAATTTTTAGAATCACTAGAAGATTATCATCTTGATGAACAAAATCGTTTATTTGTTCATGCGGGTTTTACAAATTTAAACGGTGTTGGCTATGAATACTTCCCAACATTATTTTACTGGGACAGAACTTTATGGGAAACAGCTCTTTCTTTGGATCCAAATATGAAAAAAGACGATTTGTATTATCCAAAAAGGTTTACACTATACAAAGAAATTTTTATTGGGCATACACCTGTGAGTCGGATTGGTGAAACGGTTCCTGTCAATAGGGCTTGTGTTTGGAATATTGATACCGGAGCAGCTTTTAAAGGGCCTTTGACAATAATGAATGTTGATACAAAAGAGTTTTGGCAGAGCGAGCCTTTAAATAAGCTGTATTCTAATGAAAGGGGAAGAAATTAATTGTAAATTTCTATTTTTGCACTCAAAATATATTTTAAAATTATGAAAAAAGTTATCACACTATTATTTTTAGTATTGGTAGGAGTTGTACAGGCACAACAGGCATTTAAAGGAAAAGGAGATACAAAAATTAATGTTGGAGCGAATTTACAAAATGACGGATCCGGAATCCAAGGTTCCATTGATTTTGGTTTGGCAGAAAATTTTTCTTATGGTTTTGTAGCTTCCTATTTGTTAGGAGTAAATGAGTTTTCCGGATTTTATGGAACTACTCAATATGTAAATGAAAAGCCTGAGTTTAAAGATCGATTTGATGCCAAATTCAGAATAAACGCTAATATTGGGAATGTTTTAAATATTGATGAAAAATTAGATATTTATCCTGGTTTAAATTTGGGACTGAAAAATTTCGGAGGCCATGTTGGGGGACGATATTTTTTTACTGAAGGATTTGGAGTATTTACTGAATTAGGATTTCCAATTGCAAAATACAGTGATGATAATGATTTATTTGATCATTTAAACAATCAGGTTACTTTTAGCCTTGGTGCTTCATTTAATTTGTAGATACTAAATTAAACATAAAAGCGGTGGTTTTGAAAATTTCAAAACCGCCGCTTTTTATTTGGAAGGAATTTGAATCTTTTTTTAATTAAAATTGTAAAATGAACAGTTTAAAATTGGAAGAGCTTGTATGGTAAAAGTAAGAATATGCTTGTTGTTTAATTTCTTTGTTTGTGAAATGTGAATTTTAAAGTTTGAGATTAAATTAGTTTCTGGTTACGTTAGTGTTTTCAATTACTTGAGCGTTTTTCGAACCACAACGTTTTAGTTGTTTAAGTGATAATTTATTAACATGTATTTTTTGTTATATGTAATTTTTTGTTTAAATAATTTTTATATTAATAAAAAACATTTATTTTAGTGTAATCGATTACATCTTGACTTTCTATTATTTAAAATAAACTATCTAATCTATTTACTTTAAACCACAATTATGAAAAGAATTTTACTTTACATGGCTTTGCTATTCGTTTCTCTACAACTTCGAGCGCAAACCATTACAAAATCATCCGGATGGCTTGAATCTGCTTTTGTAGAATGGTCACCTGTTGCAGGAGCAGACAGTTATAATGTTTATTACACTGGTGGCGCAGAAACAAACAAAAAAATTGATGAACAGCTGATTCGCAGTTATGGTACTTATTTTCGTGCTGATGTTCCGGGTCTTGCAGCAGGATCTTATACGATTACTGTAAAACCCGTAATATCAAGTGTTGAAGGTGTTGGTACAACAACATCAGTTTTAACTGTTTTGGCTCAGGACCGTGCAGGCTTCGCTTTTCAGGGTGGTCGTATTCCAGGGGCTTATAATTTGAACGGTACATTGAAAAACAATACTATCGTTTTATATATTACACAAAACACCAAAAATACGATCTCTCTAGATGTTGTAACGGGTTCAAATGGTACAACCAAAACTAAATACACCGGTTTGCAAAGTATTTTGGATGGATATAAAAAGGGGAATGACACCCGCCCTCTAGCAATTCGGTTAATTGGAAATATTAGTGATTTAACTTATATGCTTAACGGAGATCTTGTTATTGAAAACAATCAAAATACCTTAAGTTCAATTACAATGGAGGGTATTGGAAATGATGCTGCTGCCAACGGTTGGGGACTTCGAATTAAAAATGCTTCTAATGTTGAAGTTCGTAACATTGGATTTATGTTAACTGATGCTGCTGAAGGGGATAATGTGGGATTGCAACAGGATAATGATCACATTTGGGTTCATAATTGTGATATGTTTTATGGAGCAGCAGGTGGTGATGCAGATCAGGCAAAGGGTGACGGTGCATTAGATGCTAAAAGATCTACCTACATTACATTTTCATATAACCATTTTTGGGATTCTGGAAAATCTAATCTATTAGGATTAAAAGAAGGGGCTTCTATGGCTGGATTATACATAACTTATCATCACAATTGGTATGACCATTCTGATTCGCGTCATCCTCGTGTAAGATATTATTCTGCTCATGTTTACAACAACTATTACGATGGGAATTCAAAATATGGAGCCGGATCAACTTTGGGTTCGTCAGTATTTATGGAGTCAAATTTTTTCCGTAATTGTAAATATCCTATGCTTACTTCTCAACAAGGTACCGATAAATATGGGGGGGCTGAAGGTACTTTCTCCGGAGAGGCAGGAGGAACAATAAAAGCTTTTAATAATGTCATGAGTGGGCAAACCCGTTATGTGACTTATGACGCAATTAGTAATCCAATAGAATTTGATGCAATTGAAGTTATAGACAAATCGCTTCCTATAAGTAATAGTATTAAGTCGAAATTAGGTGCAAATGCTTACAATAATTTTGATATCGATCCTCTGATCATGTATCCTTATATAGCAGATAGTCCCGCAGATGCAAAAGCAAATGTGATGACGTACGCTGGACGCATTGAAGGTGGAGATTTGAAATGGACTTTTAACAATGTTATTGATGATATGTCATCAGATGTAAATGTAGCATTAAAAACAGCGCTTACAGATTATACGACAAAAATGCTGTCTGTACAGGGTGAAACTGTAGTTCCAGGAAACCAAACATTAGTGGTAACTACAGCTAATAATGATCAAAGTGTTTCTAGTGGAAATGCAATTACTAATATCGTATTTACTTGGGGGGGAGATGCTACTGATGCTACTGTAACAGGATTACCAAATGGAATTATTGCTACAAAAAAGACTACTACAAAAACATTAACTCTTTCAGGAACGCCAACTGAAACAATGGATTATACGGTTACCACTACTGGAAGTATTGGTTCAGCAGCTTCTATTTCCGGAACGATTACAATGTTGCCTCCAAGTAGCCAGGTGCTTACTTCTACAAGTAAAAAGGACCAGACAATAACTTTGGGTGCAGCTATTGCTCCAATTGTATTTACCTGGAGTGGTGATGCAGAAGATGCAGAAGTTGGTACCTTACCAGCAGGTCTTGGATCAGTAAAGGATATATCTGCAAAAACAATTACAATTTCTGGTACTCCAACAGCGACAGGTTCGGTTACTTTTACGGTAACTACTTCGGGTAGTACAGGTACTCCGGTTGCTGTATCCGGGACAATTGTTGTTAATGCGGTTCCTGCGGGTGATCAAATACATAATTTTACAGCAACGTATACTTTATCAAATAATTTTTATGCTATTACAGGAAATTTATCTGATAGTAAAGGTACTGTTTCTTATAATGGACTTACATTAACAAAGGGTTTAAAAATAGAATCAAAAGACGGGACTGTCAGTTATACTACAACCCAACCAAGCACTTTGACTTTGGTTTTTGCAGAAGCTACGGCAAAGATTAAAATTGACGATGTGTCTAGAACAGCTTCTTCAGGAATTATTTCTTTAACTCTTGCTGCAGGAAATCATACACTTAGCAGGGATTCTGGAACTACAACATTGTACTATATTAAGACTTCTTATCCAACATTAGGTTTAGGAGATAATATTCAGGCTTCAAAATTAACGGTACATCCAAACCCTGTATCAGATCAATTGTTTATTTCTTCTAAAGATCAAAAAGTAGAAATCGTTGTAATATATAGCTTAACAGGAACTGTGGTGAAAAGCATTTCAAATTTAGCTGAAGAAACCGTTAATGTTAGTGATTTAGCTACAGGGAATTATGTTGTAAAAGTAACTACAGATCAAGGCATTGCTACCAGAAAGATTGTCAAAAAATAATTAAAAATTAAGTTTCGTTAATTCATGAAAAGGCTTCCAGATGGAAGTCTTTTTTTGTTGCTATGTTTTTTAAAAAGGCACAAGTTGATTTTTTTTAATTGATTTACAGCTTGTTGGTTTTTAAATAGTAAATTTTTTCTTACTACATTTTAAATATTTAACATTTTTAAATTTATAAAACAAAAAACGTAATTAACCTTCTTATTTGTTAAATCACATTTTTGAAATGTTTGGGATGCTTTATAGAATAAGGGGTTTTTAAATGTGTGTAATTTATTACATTTAATGTAATTTATTACATTTTAATCATTTAAATTGATTTATTTTATTTAATGTTGTTTTTTATTATAAAAATATTATGAATAATGAAAATTTATATATTTTTACGTAATCGATTACATTTTTTAATGCAGTCGATAAAAATAAAAAACCACTTTTTAAAAAACTATCAATTAACCAAACCACACATGAAAAAAAAACTATTTTTTCTGACTATTTTGTTTGTATCAATGCAAACATGGTCACAGCAAATTAATGAGGCGGCCGGCTGGCTGGAATCTGCTTTTGTAAAATGGCAGCCCGTCAGTAATGCCCAGACGTACAATGTTTATTATACCGGAAACGGCTTTACAGACAAGAAAATTGACAATCAATTAATCCGTAGCTATGGTTCTTACTATCGCGCCGATATTCCGGGTCTTAAAGCAGGAACTTATACTGTAAAAGTTAAACCGGTTATTTCAGGTGCTGAAGGAAATGGTACTATAACCGGTACTCTTACTGTTTTAGCTCACGATCGTAACGGCTTTGCTTTTGATGGAGGCCGCGTTCCGGGAGGATATAAAGCGGATGGAACTCCGAAAGACAATGCGGTAATTCTTTATATCTCACAGAATACTAAAAACACTATTTCGATGGACATTACCGGAGCAAGTGCAAATCCGTGTGTTGGATTACAAAATATTTTGTATGCCATTAAAAAAGGAAAAGATACGCGGCCGTTCATCATCCGTCTGTTAGGGAATATTACTGATATGACTGTTATGGAAGGCGGAGATGTTGTTATCGAAAATGATAATAATGCTTCGAGTTATCTTACTTTTGAAGGTGTTGGTAATGATGCTGTTGCAAACGGTTGGGGAGTGCGTCTTAAATCTGCTTCAAATATTGAAGTCAGTAATATTGGATTTATGAATTGCAATAGCACGGCCGGAGATAATGTAGGGATGCAGCAGGATAATGATCACATCTGGGTTCATAACTGCGATTTATTTTACGGTGATGCCGGAAGCGATGCCGATCAGATTAAAGGAGACGGAGCATTAGATAATAAATCATCAACTTATGTTACATTGTCCTATAATCACTTTTGGGATAGTGGTAAAGCCAGTCTTTTAGGTTTGAGTGAAGGAACAACAACAGGTTTGTATATTACCTATCACCACAACTGGTTTGACCATTCTGATTCCCGTCATCCAAGAGTTCGTTATTATTCTGCACACATTTATAACAACTATTATGATGGAAATTCAAAATACGGAGCCGGCTCAACATTAGGTTCATCTTTATTCATAGAAGGAAATGTTTTCAGAAATTGTAAATATCCGATGCTTACTTCTAAACAGGGAACTGATATTTTTTACGATTCTACAGGTACTTTTTCTGGTGAAGCCGGAGGAACTATTAAAGCAT
The DNA here is from genome assembly GCF_027111255.2 of Flavobacterium flavigenum. Taxonomy (NCBI): domain Bacteria; kingdom Pseudomonadati; phylum Bacteroidota; class Flavobacteriia; order Flavobacteriales; family Flavobacteriaceae; genus Flavobacterium; species Flavobacterium flavigenum. The sequence goes on from NZ_CP114285.2 coordinate 3,312,395, forward strand.
TTAATAATACGATGACTGGTCAGACACGTTATATTCCGTATAATGCAACCAATTATCCTGTTGAGTTCGATGCTATTGAAGCCACAACCAGAGGTGAGGTTATCAGCAGTAGTATCAAATCAAAACTGGGTGGCAATAGTTATAATAACTTTGATACCAATGCTGCATTATATGTCAAAAATCTGGTTATCGATCAGCCCGCAGCAGCGCAAACTAAAGTGGTGCAATATTCTGGTCGTGTCTCCGGAGGTGATTTAAAATGGACTTTTGATAATTCGGTTGACGATGCATCTTCAACTGTAATTGCAGCATTAAAATCGGCTCTTACTAATTATACCGGAACATTAATTTCAGTACAAGGAGAAACAAATTTAGTAAGCAATCAGACGCTGACTTCAACAACCAATAATAATCAAACTGTAACTAGTGGAACAGCAATTGGTTCAATAGTTTTTACCTGGGGCGGAAGCGCAACAGATGCAACAGTAACAGGATTACCAGCATCAGGGATTACTTTTGTAAAAAATACTACTGCTAAAACCATTACGATTACCGGAACACCAACAGCGACTCTTTCATACTCAATTAGTACAATAGGAAGTGGAACAGCTGCTACAGGATCAGGGACGATTACAGTTACGTTGGCAAGTGCTCAAACTCTTACATCAACAACTAATAATAGTCAAACTGTAACAAGTGGAACGGCAATTAGTTCAATAGTCTTTACCTGGGGAGGAAGTGCGACAGATGCTACCGTAACAGGATTGCCGGCATCGGGAATTACTTTTGTAAAAAACACTTCGGCTAAAACTATTACTATTTCAGGAACACCAACAACAACGGTATCTTATTCTATTGCTACAACCGGAACAGGCACAGCAGTTACAGGATCTGGAACGATTACAGTTACAGGAACATCAACAGGAAACCAGGTTCATAACTTTACAACATCCGGAAAAACAAGTACATTTTACAGTATTACCGGAAATATGAATTCGACAGCAGGTTCTGTAACCTATGCCGGACTAACATTGACAGCCCGTTTAAAAATAGAGTCCAGCACATCTATTACATACACAACAACAGCTGCGTCGACATTAAAATTGGTATTCGATTCTAATTTTACAGGAACAATAAAAGTGAATAATGTGTCTTATACTGCAGTTTCAGGAGTAGTTACAGTATCGCTTCCTGCTGGGGTTAATACGATAACAAAAGGTTCTGTTGCAAATTTATATTACATCAGTACAACATATAATACTACAGCTCGTATGTCGGCAAACAGTTTTGCAGAAGAAGTGGCTTCTGCAAAACTGACGTTGTATCCAAATCCTGTTTCAAGTGAATTGAATATTGATTCAGATAAAGCAATTCAAAAAGTGGAAGTGTATAATTTAACAGGATTATTGGTAAATACACAACAAGGAAATAATAATAGTTTTGATATGAGTAATCTTGCCAATGGCAGTTATTTGGTAAAAGTTCATACTGAAACGAACGTCACTACTAAAATTATCATTAAAAAATAATACCTAAATAACCATTATTCAATGCAAAAGGCTTCCTAAATTTTGGAAGCCTTTTGTGTATTTAATTATTTTACAAATCAAATTTAATTCCCTGTGCCAAAGACAAACTCGTAGTATAATTAATTGTATTGGTCTGGCGTCTCATATAGATTTTCCAGGCATCAGAACCAGATTCTCTTCCGCCTCCAGTTTCTTTTTCTCCGCCAAAAGCACCGCCAATTTCAGCTCCGGAAGTCCCGATGTTTACATTTGCGATTCCACAATCAGAACCGGTTACCGATAAAAATCGTTCGGCTTCACGTAAGTTGTTTGTCATAATTGCTGATGATAACCCTTGTGCAACGCCATTTTGTTGTTCGATAGCATTATCTATTTCTCCGGAATATTTCATCAGATATAAAACCGGTGCAAAGGTTTCATGCTGTACTATTTCAAATGAATTTTCGGCTTCGGCAATTGCGGGTTTTACATAACAGCCGCTTTCATAGCCCTCACCGGAAAGTACGCCGCCTTCAACTATAATTGTTCCGCCTTCTGCAACAACTCTATTTAAGGCTTTGGCATACATTTCAACTGCATGAATATCAATTAGCGGGCCTACATGATTGTTTTCGTCAAGCGGATTACCGATTCGTAATTGTTTGTAGGCAGCAACCAGGGCCTCTTTTACTTTATCGTAAATACTTTCGTGAATAATCAATCTTCGGGTTGAGGTACAACGCTGTCCGGCAGTTCCAACGGCTCCAAAAACAGCTCCAATTACAGTCATTTTTATATCAGCATCCGGAGTAACAATAATCGCATTGTTTCCTCCTAACTCCAATAAAGATTTACCTAAACGTCCGGCAACAGCCTGAGCAACTATCTTCCCCATTCGGGTTGAGCCGGTAGCAGAAATCAACGGAATCCGGGTATCAGCAGTCATTAATTCACCAATAGTAAAATCACCATTTATAAGACACGAAATTCCTTCCGGCAAGTTATTTTCCTTAATAACCTGTGTAATTATATTTTGACAGGCAATACCGCAAAGAGGTGTTTTTTCAGAAGGTTTCCAAACACAAACATCACCGCAAATCCATGCTAAAGCTGTATTCCAGGACCAAACCGCTACAGGGAAATTAAAGGCCGAAATAATTCCGACAATTCCTAAAGGATGGTATTGTTCGTACATGCGGTGTCCGGGCCTTTCAGAATGCATTGTTAATCCGTGCAACTGGCGTGAAAGGCCAACTGCAAAATCACAAATATCGATCATTTCCTGTACTTCTCCGTAGCCTTCCTGTAATGATTTACCCATTTCATAAGAAACTAATTTTCCAAGAGCTTCTTTATTTTGGCGTAATTTTTCTCCAAACTGACGTACAATTTCTCCACGCTGAGGTGCTGGAATTAAACGAAATATTTTAAAAGCTTCTGTTGCAGACTGCATTACTTTTTCGTAATCTTCAGGTGTTGTCATTTTTACAGATGCGATTAATTTTCCGTCAACCGGAGAATAGCTATCTAAAATTTCTCCTGATGAAAAACTTTCTATTCCCGTAGATGTTCCTTCATTTATAAATTTGATGCCCAATTTTTCCAGGGCTTCATTTATTCCAAATTGAGACGCTATTGTTGTCATTGTAACTTTTTTAGTTTAAAATGTGATATTTTAACGTAAAGATATTGTTTTAAGATTGAATTCCTTCTTTAAAAAATAATTTACAGCTTTTTCTTTTTTACAATTATGAGAATCAAGAATAAAAGGAAACTTAATCCTGAAAGAGTATAAATTATTTTATCCTTAGTTTTTAATTTTTCTTCAAATGAATTTTTAACTAAGTCAATCTGATATTGAATGTTGTTTTGAAATCTTATTATTTTTATTTTTTGCTTATTCTTAAGGAAATTTTTACGTAAGTTTTCTAAAGTTACCAATTCTTTTTCATCTATATTGCTTAATAAATTTGTTCGGGAACAAATTGAACAATTAAGAGTATAACCATTACTTTTAGCATAAATCAAATATTCTTCACCAATTATAAAAGAGAAGTCACAAGAGCCACTATCAGCAAACAGAATAGTTCTGTTTTTTCTTTCTCCAAAAATTTCCTGCTTATAAGAATTGCTTATTGTAATAGTAAAAGAATATATTTTTTTCACCATAATTTCCATAAAGTAGGCTGTCAACTTGAATGATTTTTGCAGTAAAAACTTCGCTAGCCAATTCCCAATTTTTTTCAATTGATGGTTTTTCGGAACAGTCACATGAATAACTATTTTGAATTACGAAGCATAAAATTACGAAGAGGAATAGTTTTTTCATTAGGCAAAAGATATTTTTTAAATGAAAAGTAAATTTAGATTATTAAACAGGATTTTCAGGAATCAGTACAAATTTATTCCCTATAAATGATGAAATTTGCAATTGCAAAATTATCAAAGATGAATTTCTCTAAATATTTACTAATTGCGTTACTTCTAATTTCGGGATCTGTATTTTCTCAAAAAAAGTTACAATCAGCTTTTCAGGTTGTTCCTTTAGGTGTCAAGGGTGGAATAGATGAAAAAAACCTTTCGGCCTATTTAATAGCATCTTCTAATACTAAAGATTACATCTGTCTGGATGCCGGAACCATCAATTCAGGAATCGAGAAAGCTATTGAAAATAAAGTATTCAAAGTTCCAACAAGCGAAGTACTACGAAAATACATTAAAGGATATTTAATTTCACATGCACATTTGGATCATGTTTCGGGTTTA